>CADAEX010000043.1 GCA_902787125.1 uncultured Spirochaetaceae bacterium | reverse complement strand
CAAAGACGTTCAATAAATTACGAAAAAATATCTGCAGATGCTACTGTCGATCTTCACGGGCTTACTGTGGCCGAGGCACAGGCCCAGCTGCAGAACATTTTTATAAAAGCCCACAGGCTGGGATGGAAAAAAGTTCTTATCATACATGGAAAGGGTATTCACTCAAAAGAGGAGCCTAAGCTTAAAAAAGCGGTGATGGATTTTATAGAACATTCAGCCTATGCAGGAAAGCATGGAATTCCCGGAGCTGCTGATGGAGGTTCCGGAGCTGTCTGGGTTGCAATCAAGAAATGATTATTTTTCCCGGAAGATGATTCTTCCTCTGGTCAGGTCGTATGGGGAAAGAGCTATTCTTACCTTGTCGCCTGGAACAATACGGATATAGAATTTTCTCATTTTTCCTGACAGATGTGCCAGAATAATGTGTCCGTTCTTAAGTTCCACCTTGAACATGGTGTTCGGCAGCGCCTCTTTGACAATGCCTTCTATCTCTATCGCTTCTTCCTTTGCCAAATGAATTCCCCTTTTTATATGATATTTGTATTTATATTAAGAATGTTTTTCTTTGTCAACGATTCAAAGCATTCTCGATGTCAGTTTTAATCTTATCTGTGATTTTTCTTGCCGCTATGGGGACAGGCAGATCTGCATAATCTTCAGGGCTGATCTCAGGAAGCGGCTTGAGGGTGTAGATGAATTTCTCCTTAGGGTTATAGGAAAGCATAGGATCATGTTTCCTCAGACCATACTTGTCTGTTCCGCCGATTGCTACAGGAACCAGGCTGCAGCCGGAGGACAAGGCCATATGGGCAGCCCCCCGCTGGAAATGATGGATTCCGTCTGCCTTGGTGCGGCTTCCTTCCGGGAAAATGATAAGGCTGTTCCCTTCCTGCAGTGATTTGGTGCATTCCCTGGTCAGGTGGTCAAAGTCCAGGGAGTTGGAGATATAGAGTGTGTTCACTATTCCGCTTATCACATTATGGTGCCCCAGTGATGCCTTGATTATGCAGTCTGCATTGGGAATCACCGAGAGGAGCATCACAACATCCAGAAGGGATGGATGGTTTGCCACCACTATTTTGCCCGAAAGATGGCTTAAATATTCCTTGTCATCAACTTTAAGCTCAAAGCCTCCTATCAGGGTTCCCAGCCCCACAAAAAATTTCTGGGTATTGCACATTGCCTTCCTGGACCTGCGCTTGAAGGTCTGGCTTGAGCTGGAGAAAAGGCGGATAGTAGGGAATATAACTGTTATAAGAACGATACTTCCCAGGCCGAAAACGAAAAAGAGAAAAAGCTTTACAAAGATGCGGTACCAAAGGATGAGTTTAGACACAGGATGCCTCCGCTTTAAGCTTGCCAATCAAAGCCTCAAGGCTTGAGCAAGGATCTATCGGAATACTGCCTTCCTCTTTTACAGAGGAAAGAACAAAGGCTGCGGCATAGGGCGATATATTGTCCTCCGGCTCTGCCACAGGAACATATTCTTCCGGCAGCTGCTGGTCTGCAAACACCAGAATCACAGATTCTGTCTCTCCGGCCATGACAGGTGCGGCACCGTAGGCCAGCCCTTCCCGGAACATATTCCTTACCGGGTACAAAGCAGTATAGCCCCCCTTCATACCCAGGGCAATGGTAGCCATGGCCGGAGAGGCATTGAACACTGACATGGAGAAAGGGGCCGGCAGAATGCCGCCATCCTTTATAAGCATCCTGTCAACCTGCAGCTGCCGGGCCGACTCGCCGCCCGAAGAGACAAAGACCAGCCCGCTTTCAGGAGCAGAATCAAGAACCTGATGTACAACCTCTATGGTCATCCTGGTAAGCTGGCTCAGACGGCGCTTTAAAAGCGGGGAGACATAGTCCAGGGGCGGGACGGCGGCCTGGTTGTCGGCAGGCGGTGCCCAACAGGCACAGCGGTTTATATACAGTTCCATCAACCTTTCCTGAACTGCAAGAGAGAATAGCTGTTGGAGCCCAGGTTGTGGTGGGCAGTCTCCAGCTTGGCACCGCCGGCTTCTATGGCATCCACCAGCTCCTGATAGCGGTACATCTTGCTGTTGCCGTTGGCCATGCAGGTGAAGTATATGGATGTAGCCTGAAGTGAATATGATGAAGCCTGGAACTTCTGGCAGTCCCAAAGGGGCTCCAATACCAGAATCTTAGTATTATCACCTGCGGCCAATACTACTTTTTTAATAATCTTGGTCACCTGCTTAAGGGAGAAGCAGTCCAGGAACTGGCTCATCCAAACAGCATCATATCCTGCAGGAAGCACTGTGGAGTCGGCCAGGATGTTGCCTTCGCAGGTATCAATCCTATCTGCAAAACCTGCCTTGGCTGCATTCTCTTTTGCCACAGCAGTCTGACCAGGCAGATCCACTATGGTCACCTTGACATCAGGATTATATCTGCAGCAGCAGATGCTCCATTTTGCAGTGTTGCCTCCGATATCAAGAATCTTCTTAGGCTTCTGGGCAAACACTATGGGCAGAGCCTCCGGGAAAGCAATATCGGAATAGAAGTGGTCAAAGGCGAACCAGCTTTTCTTTGCCTGAGGCGGCAATGTGGAAAGGGCTTCGTAGATAGTGGTCCACTGGCCGAACACAGCAAGGCCCTCCGGCTTGCCGTTCTTTACCGATTCTGTAAGCCTGAAGGCTCCCTGATAACAGATATCATTCACAAAGTCCATGTTGACCCTGGTCATATCATCCTCAAGGAGGAACCATCCTGTCTTTGAAAGAAGATAGCGCTCCTCCTTAATATCAGGAACCAGCTTGACCACCCCCATTCCAAGGGCAAACTCTAAAAGCACTTTTGCACCGTAAAGGGAAACACCCGCCTTCTCAGCTGCAGCTTCTGCGGTAAGCCCTGCATCTCCAGAGTCAGAAATACTTTTCAGCATCCCCAGGTTCCGCAGTGCCAGCACTGTCTGGAAAGCCAGAGGTGCAAAGGCAATCTCCTGAGCCTTGGTCTTGGCATCTATGGCCCGCATCTTGTCTGAATAGTAATCTGTCATGATAACCTCTTGAAAATAAGGGATGTATTGATTCCACCGAAAGCGAAGTTGTTGGACATTATATAGTCCACTTCAGCTTCCCGGCCATCACCCATTATGTAATCCAACGGTGCGCAGGCAGGATCCACTTCGGTCAGGTTGATGTTGGGGGCAAGCCATCCTTCCCGCATCATATTGATGGATGCCCAGGCCTCAATGGCGCCGCAGGCACCTAATGTATGACCGATATAATTCTTTAAGGTGCTTACAGGAACTTTGCCGCCGAACACTTCATAGGTGGCATGGCTTTCTGCAATATCACCGGCATTGGTTGCAGTACCATGAGTATTCACATAGCCTATCCGGTCTGGTGCAAGGCCTGCACTTTCCAGAGCCAGCTCCATGGCCCGGCGCATGGTGCTTTTGTTGGGCTGGGTTATATGGGTTCCGTCAGTGTTTGTCCCGTAGCCCACCATTTCGGCATAGATCTTTGCTCCCCGGCGGAGTGCATGCTCATATTCCTCAAGAATAAGAGTTCCGGCCCCCTCGCCGATCACAAGACCATCCCTGTTCTTATCGTAAGCCTTTGGTGTAAGCTCCGGAGTATCGTTCAAAGTGCTTGTTGAAAAAAGGACATCAAATACACCGGAATCAGCTGCGGAAAGCTCTTCTGCGCCGCCGGCCAGCATAATATCCTGCAACCCGTTCTTTATATTCTCATAGGCATAGCCGATGGACATGCTGCCTGATGTGCAGGCTGTGTTTGTGGTTATAAGACGGCCTGTGAGGCCATAGAACACACTTATATTTGCGGCGCAGGTCTGGGGCATCATCTTTATGTAGGTGGTGGCACTTATCTTGTTGGTGGTATTGGTTATAAGCATGGAGTAAAAGTCCAGGAGAGAGTCAATGCTTCCTGCCGAGGATCCGTAGGCCACTCCGCACCGGCCCGCCTTAAGCTCAGGGCTCTCTGCAAGACCAGCATCCTTAAGGGCATTGTCTGCACTTGTTATTGCCATAAGGGCAATCCTTCCCATACCTCTGATTTTTTTTCTTGGGAAATCTGGAGGGGTAAAGTCAACGGGGCAGGCAAGCCTGGTGTTCATTCCCTGATACTTTTCCCATTCCAGCATATATTTTATTTTGTTTTTCTTCTGTCTGAGAGCAGCAAAAATATCGCTCCAATCATTTCCCAGGGCAGAGACAACGCTGCCTCCTGTAACCACAACTCTTCTGCTCATAAAAGACCACCGTTCACAGAGATAACCTGCCGTGTTATGTAGGAGGCTTCGTCAGAAAGAAGGAAAATTACAGCAGCTGCCACCTCCTCAGGCTTTCCGAACCTTCCCATAGGAATGGCAGGCAGCACCTTATCCTCGGGAACTTCGCCGATCATATCGGTCTGGATTACCCCGGGAGCCACGCAGTTGACAGTTATGGAACGACTTGCAAGCTCGGTGGCAAGAGCCTTTGTAGCCCCAATTATTCCCGCCTTGGATGCGCTGTAATTAACCTGTCCTCTGTTTCCCATAAGGCCGGATACAGAGGCGATAGTGACTATGCGCCCTTTCTTTTTGCGGCACATAGGCATCACCAGAGGAGAAAGTACATTGAAAAAGCCGTTTAAGTTGGTGTTGATCACAGAATCCCACTGATCATCGGAAAGAGCTACAAAGGTATTGTCGGAGCAGATTCCTGCGTTGCACACAATACCCCACAGCGGCCCCTGTTCTTCCCAGAGAGCTTCCAGCTTCTTCCTGCAGTCGGCCCGGTCAGAGATATCAAACTGAATAAGGGTGCAGGCACCGCCCGAAGCCTCAATCTCGGCCTTAAGCTCAGATGCAGGTTTACTGCTTCTGTTGTAGTGGGCAATAACCTCATATCCTGCTTTTGCGGCAGCCAAGGCAATGGCCCGGCCTATACCCCGGCCTGCTCCGGTGACAAGCACTTTCTTTCTATCCATAGGAACTCCTTCCTCAATCATATACCTAATTCCTTAAGATCATCAACTTCCATCACAGTCAGCTTGCCGGATGATACCGGTGTATCTCCGATATATGCAGTGCAGCTGAAGGAGAACACCTTGTCCACAATATCCTGCTGGATATCCAGGACTGTTACTGTTGTTCCAGCCTTAAGAACAGGAACTGCTGTCTTGAAATCAGAGACGCTCAGGATCACTCCCACCTTTGGAGGCAGTCCCCGGCGGCGGTTGTCTATGCCGGAAAGGGCAGATATGCTCTGGGCCATATACTCAAAAGTGACATAGGAGGGGATTCCTCCCAAGGTCTCATCATAGAACATGGACTGCTCTGTCACATCCACCTGGGTCTTGATGGAATACTTCTCAAAGTCAACATCAACAGCCCTGTCCAGAAGGAACATTCTCCCTTTGTGGGGCAGCAGGTTGACAAGCTCATTTTTCTCAATCGGTGTCATGGCGTTCTCCAACTATCAGACTCACATTGCAGCCGCCGAAGCCGAAGGTATTGCTCATGCAGGTGCGGATGCAGCTATATGTTTTTTCTTTCCTGACAAAATTAAGGGCTGGCAGATCATCATCTTTCTCCCCATCCCAGGAGTGGACAGGAAGCCTGCCGTCGCCGGTTTCCAGAACGGAACAGCAGATTGCAAGCTCAAGGGCGCCTGCCGCTCCCAGTGTATGGCCGGTTACCGGCTTTGTGGAGCTTACAGGGGGCATTTCCGGCCCAAATATTTCACTGACAGCCCGGCTCTCCATTAAATCGTTCAGCCTGGTTCCTGTTCCGTGGAGGTTTATATAATCAATATCTTCCGGTTCAAGTCCGGCACCGGCCAGGGCCTTTCTTATTGCCGCCGCCGCTCCGGCTCCGCTTTCCTCCGGTGCAGTCATGTGGCTGGCATCGGAGCTCTCGCCCCAGCCCAGAAGCTGGATACCTGTTTTCCACAGGTCTTCCCTGGTAATGACAAAGAATGCGGCACCGTCTCCCAGAGTTATACCATCACGGTTTCTGCTGAAAGGATTGGCAAGACCTGGGGAAACTGCCTCCAGCGCACCGAAGCCGGCCAGCACCATAACAGAGGCTATATCCACGCCGCCCACTACTGCTGCATCGCAGAAGCCTGCTTTTATAAGCTGGCAGGCCTTGACCATGGCACTGGCGCTGGAGGCACAGGCTGTGGCACAGACAGAGGCAAAGCCGGTGAGTCCCAGCTTTTTCTGTATGTAATCAGCAGGAGCCGCCGCCTTCTGAAGCGAGAATGAGTAATCTGCGGGGAAAGATCCTGTCTTGAAGAACTGCTCGTGGGCAGGAAGAGAATAAAAGGTGCCGTTGTCACAGGAGCCTGCAAATACTCCTACCCGGTCTGCCCCATACCTGCCTTTGACAAGTTCCACGGCATCCCTGATCTGAGAAATGGAATCATCCATGAGGGCTTCCATGGTCAGGTCTGACTTATGCCAGGGCTTTCCTGCCAGGACTGCGTCATGCAGTATTTCAAGGCCGCTGCCGGCACAGCATATTACTCCTGGAGCCGATAGGTAAATAGCCATCAGTTGCCCTCCAGGATATCGTAGCTGTACTCTCTAAGCAGATTCTGAAGCTTTGTGCGGTTCTTCTCCCGCTCCACCTGTATTACAAGCTTATCTTTATCCCATATCTGGCGGATCTCTTTCCCTCCATGCCCAGACACCTCAAAACGGAGACCGATTGCCTCAAGGCTTTCGGCAAGAATTTCCTTCCTGCAGTAGCAGAACTGGAAGTCTGCCATCATATATTCAAACTTTGCTCCCGGAGGGGTAAAATGGGAATTGGCCACAAGGGAATCGCCGGTATATACCAGATCTCCCACGCTGCCGCCCATCTGGTTGAAAAAGGTGATTGAAACCTGCTCTTCATCGCTTTTGATATAAGCTCCGAAAATATGCACCTTGCCCTGGAAATATCCGGTTATATTCTGAAACCGGTCCATATTTTCCTCAAAAGCTGAGGGGGGAAGAAGCTGATACTGTGTCTCATTTGTCACATACACAGAATATCTGGCGGCAGACTCCTGCTTTGTCACACAGGAGAGGAGAAGGACAGAGAGGACAAAGGCTGTCAGAATCTTCAAGGCAGATTTCATAATATACTATAATAACAAGTAATTGACTTCCTTTCCAGTAAAAAAAGCTATATACTTGCATTGATGGAAAGCAGACTGGGAATTTTATCAGCAGAATCTCACATCTACAAAGAACAGCATGCAAAAGGGCTTGAGCTTCTGGCCCTTATGGAAGAAGACTTTCTGGGCAGACACCCATCCCGGATCACAACACCGGCAGGAAGGCCTGAATATGCTGATTGCCCCATAGACTTCAACATCTCTCATACAAAGAACCTGGTGATCTGCACCATGGCAGGAGGGGGCACGGGGTGCGATATAGAGCTTGCCTCCAGGAAAGTCAACCTTGCTGTGGCAGAGAAGTTTTTTCATCAGGAGGAGAAAGATTATCTGGCCGGGGCGCAGACCCAGGAGGAGAGCAGAAAACGGTTCCTGACCCTGTGGGTCCTTAAAGAGGCTCATATAAAACTGCTGGGCACCACCATAGGTGCAGTAAAGGAGACTCCCTCTTTTTCCATTGATGGGAACAGTATTCTCTGCCGGACAGACAGCGGCATCTATTATTCTTTATACGAAGGTGGCGGGTATGTAATGGCCGCTGCCTTTGAAAGAAAAGAAGATAGAGACAGCTTGATCATCAGAAAATATGACGAAGCCCCTGATTTTACATTAACTGCGGTTAATTAGACAGGAAAGAATATAAGCCAAAGCCAACCCCACACACACTGTAAGGCCGAACACATGGGCAGGGACAAAGCTGCTCAGGGCCAATGCCCCGAAAGAGATTTCTGTAGTTATGAAAGAGAGAAGTGTGGCTTTTCCTGTTTTTTTCTCAAGCCCATATACCAGGTAATCGAGGCCAAGACCGAATATAAGGACAATGCCGGAACAGGCAAAGAGATCAACTCCGCCGCCTGCAGCAGATACAAAAGCTAAAGAGCCCAGAATGACAGCCACAGGAACCAGGGCTGTCTTCAAAGCCTTCTTTCTGTAGACCGCAAACAGAATTGGGAACACCAGCAGATAGGAAGCAAGGATGAAGCAGAGAGCTATCTTGGTAAGATGGTCCAGCTCCTTCTCTATGTCCTTTATTTTAGACATGAAGAAAACATGTTCACCGTCGGCAAGATTCTTAAGGGCCCCGCTGTCCTTCACCTGCAGAGGAAACACCACTGAATAGTATGCTTCGCCTGTTTTTCCCAGATAGAGGGTATCGATGTTCTCCTTCATAAAGGAGGGCACATCTTTCAGGGTAACGATTCTGCCCGCATTATTCCGGTAATCCTGCTCAAACTGTCCGGCCGCAGCGCTCCCGAATCCCAAGGCTTTAAGTTGCGCCTGGGAGCGCTGGAGAAGCAGCTCTGCCGCTTTATAACTCCTTGCCTGGCGCGCCATAGATGGAATATAAGAGGTTATGGCGGCATACCCCCCTAAAGCGCCATCCTTTTTTTCTTCTTCCAGAGCGGCAGTAAGCTGCTCCTCCCGGGCCAGCAGTTCCTGCGGCCCGCGGCCGGAGACTATGAAGTATTCACCGGAGCTGCCCAGGCT
>CADAEX010000042.1 GCA_902787125.1 uncultured Spirochaetaceae bacterium | reverse complement strand
AACCAACAGCTTTTTCATTATATAAAGAATATTTTATGCGGGATTTACAGTCAAGAGGAATATTATTATGATATAAGAAGATATGCAGGCAAGGGATTTTTCCAGGACAAAGATATTCAGGCTTATAAACAGCTGTTCCATCTTCATGGCAGTATTCACTGCAGCCGTGTTCTTTTTCTATGTTCTGGGATCCTATCAGGCATTTCTTCCTGAGACCATGATCCTTCTGCTGCGGTGCACAGTCTGTTCCTCTCTTGCCCTTATAGGCTGTTCTGTAATTGTTATAATCCTGCTTTTCACCTTCATAGGCAAGCGGCGTGTTTTTGCCATAAAAAAGCTTTTTGCCCAGGTTTTCTTTATTCTTATGGCTTTTGTTTTTCTCTATATCTCGATGTTCATCATCGCCTGCGTCTGACTATTGCTTTTGCGCATAATGCCAGTCCCAGGTAGACAATTCCAGACAGTATGATAGTCACAGCTCCGGTAGGAAGGTCAAAGGTGTAGCTTAGGAAAAGTCCAGAGGTGGAAAACAGCGCACAGAGCACTGCACCCAGTGCCATTATGTGAGACAGCCTTCTTACCACAAGTGATGCGGCTGCGGCCGGGATAGTCAGGAACGCAATTGACATCACTACTCCCACCAGAGATACCATCAGTACCACAGTTATTGCAATAAGGATATTCAGCAGCACATTAAGGAATACAGTATTTATTCCCCGCACTATGGCGAATGTCTCATCAAAGGAGGTGGCCTTGAGCACATGGTAATATCGTATGACAATGAAGATGATTACCAGGTCCAGCAGCGTTATGGTTATCAGGTCATTATGGGAAATAAGAAGTATATTGCCGAACAGATAGCTCATAGGGTCGGCATACCCGGCAGAAAGAGCTATGCATACAATACCGCAGGCCATTCCCACAGCCCATACCGCACCTATGACACTGTCGCTCCGCTCCTCGCTGTAAAGCTCCACCAGCGATATTATGACAGCAGCCAGCACCGATGCAATCAGAGCCCCTATTATAGGAGAAATTGCAAGTCCCAGCTTCTCGTTAAGAAGGATTACAGCTCCGATTCCACCAAGGGCCACATGGCTTACAGCTCCCACAATATAGGACATCCGCTTTATAACTACATAGGATCCTATCATTCCAAAGGAGATGCTGGAGAGAAGCCCTGCCAGAAGAGCATATCTTATGAAAGGCACTGCCGGGTCTGTGACTGCTGCAAAGAAATCACTCAACATGGTGATCCTCCTTGCTGTGGCCTCTGTGGTTGTACAGGTCAATATCATGACGCACCATAGTAATGGTGTCATCTCCCAGGGTGACAATCTCTGTAGGATGTTCATGGACAAAGGTGTTCACACACAGTACCCGGGTCTGGAACGCTGTTGTGAAGGCTGTGTCGTGGGTCACCAGCAGTATGGTAAGTTCCTTGTTCAGCTTTTTCATCAATGATGCCAGATAATCCTCGGTGGTTACATCTATATTTGTGGTAGGTTCATCAAGAAGCAGTATCTCTGGTTCGCTGGCCAATGCCCTTGCTATGAGCACCCGTTGCCGCTGGCCGCCGGAGAGGGCTGCAAATGTGTTGTTCCTGACCTCGGAGAGGCCTATATCATTCAGGATCTGCTCGGCAATTTCCCTGTCTTCTGCAGTATATCGGAAAAGGCCCTCCTTCATCCGGCCTGAAAGGACAGTCTCAAACACGGAGATTGGAAATCTTGGATCAAAAAGTGAGTACTGAGGCACATAGCCCAGCACCGGTTTCTTAAGTTTCTTAGGAGGCACTCCATCAATCAGGATAGTGCCGGAATCTGGTTTCAGTATACCCAGAAGAAGCTTGAGCAGCGTAGATTTGCCACCGCCGTTGGGGCCGATTATTGTCACAATATCCTTGTCGTAGATCTCAAAGGAGACATTCTTAAGAACATCTCTGGAATCGTAACGGAAGGAAAGATTCTTCACCTGGATTTTAACTTCTTTCATGTATCATTCCTCAAAGGATTCTGCCAGAAGAGCAGCTGTCTTTCTCATGTTTGCCGGCACATCATACTCCAGAACTGACATAGTCACAGTCCTGCCTCCGATTGCCTCTGCCACCCGTTTTGCACCGGATGCAGGAAACTCAGGCTGTATAAAAATTGTCTTGACTTTATCCTGGGCTGCCTGATTCACCAGCTCCCTCAGCTTGGCCGGTGTCGGCTCTTTCTCGCCTGTCTCAATGGATTTCTGCACCAGACCGAACCGTCCTGCAAAGTAAGTATATGCTGAGTGATAAACATAGAAGATCCGCCCCTTATATGGAGCAAGCTTCTGGCTGAGCTCATTCTTAAGTGCCTCCAGCTCTTCTTTAAAGCTGGCAAGGTTTGCGGCATAAGTCGCAGCATGAGCCGGATCTATGCTTGATAAGGTGTCAGCCATATTCCGGGCTATGATCTTTATCAGTTCCGGGTCTGTCCAGATATGAGGATCGAACTCTCCATGGTGATGATGTCCATGCTCATGTCCATGTTCTTCGTGTTCCTCGTGCTCTTGGTTCCTGAACTTTGGTACATCCTTGTCACAATCTGCCACAACCAGTTTCTTCTTGCCGGCTTTAAGCTTATCCAGGAAAATATTCTCGAAAGGAATATCTATTGTGAAATAGACATCAGCACTGCCCAGCTGCACTATCTGCTTAGGGGATGGATCAAAATTCTCAGGGCTTGTCCCGGAGGGCACCAGCACCGACACATTCACCAGGTCGCCACCCACTTTCTCTGCAAAAAATTTCTGAGGCATTATGCTCACATATACATTCAATTTATCACTTTTATCTGCATATACAGAGTGCAGGCAGAAAACAGCAAGCAGGAGGATCAGCACTTTCCGCATTTTCTGTGGCTCCCGTTATTGCATTTGATATAAAGTTCATGGCAGTCTTTGCATTCCTCCAGCGAATGGGTCTTGATGAACTTGTCCCAGTGAGCACGCTGAGCTACCGATATAGTTCCGGTACCCTGGCAGAGCGGACAGGTGTTCTGCATGTATTCAAGCACTGCGTTGCGTATAAAGTCAGATTTGTTGGGCATGTGCTTGAGCACAGAGGCCAGCTCCCCGTCGGCCTTGAAAGATATAACTTCTGTTTTTTCTGTCATGACAACCTCTTGGTAATACTTTGTAATACCAATGGCGCCACCATGTCAATAGAGGTTCAGAAGAAATCCATCTCTTCGGGAGGGGTAGGAACTTTAAGCACTTTACCGATTGAAAGGACAGAATCCAGTTCCAGGTGATTGAAGTAGGCTATATGCTGAATATCAGTGTGGAACAGCTTGGCTATGGACCACATGGTGTCGCCGGCCTGCACTTTGTATTCTCCGGCAAAGCCCTCTTCGGAGATATCAGGTGTCCAGGAGGATAAATCAACGGTTCCATCATATGGTTTTATATCAGGGTCGCTTACCGGAATGACAAGTTTTGATCCTATCTTGAGGTTGTTGGGATCCACGCTGTTGAAGCTCCGGATCATGGCAACAGAGATGCCGTAATGGTGGCTCAGGTGGGACAGGGTGTCTCCTGCCTTGACAGTATAGAGATGGAAGTCTGTCAGCTTTGTCTTCTTGTCTGCCGTAACTTTCCTGACCTTTTCTGTTTTGTCTGCCGGCACCTTGAGCAGATAGCCGGTCTTT
The DNA here is from genome assembly GCA_902787125.1 of uncultured Spirochaetaceae bacterium. GTDB lineage: Bacteria > Spirochaetota > Spirochaetia > CADAEX01 > CADAEX01 > CADAEX01. The sequence continues at coordinate 5,098 of CADAEX010000042.1, read as the reverse complement.
GCATGAGGTGTGACAAAGAACTTAAGCTCCGAGTTCCCAATGTCCAGAATATTTCCTGGAATTCCTGTTTCCTTGGCCAGAAGACGTATATCCACGGGCTGGCTCAGCTCTACCCTGGCCCACTGGAAAGGCTTTGGCTGTTTATCCTTTATCCCGTACTTTTCCCTGTTCTTAAGCACATTGGAGACAGCCAGCAGCTTAGGTATGTAGTGGGTGGTCTCTTTGCTCAGAAGCCCTTTCTGGCAAAGTTTCCAGTAGTCGGAGGTGCCCCCCTCCTTTACAGTCTTCTTCATCTTTCCAAGACCGCAGTTATAGGCGGCTATAGCCAGGTTCCAGTCCTTGAGCACCGAATAGTTGTATTTCAGCTTTTTCAGTGCCGCATCGGTGGCTTTCCAGAAATCCCGGCGCTCATCGACCCATTCATTTATCTTCATGTTATAGCCGTCTATGCTGTTGGTCATGAACTGCCACAGTCCTGTGGCGCCGGATCTGGAGACTGCATCGGGTTTGAAGTTGGATTCAATGAAAGGCAGGTAGATTACTTCCTGGGGAAGTCCCTGTTCCTTTACCTTTGCCTCTATGAAAGGGACAAAGTACTCTGCCTGTTCCCAGATTGCGGCCATGTGTTTCTGCTCCTGCTTTGATGAATACTTCTTGAAATAGTTTTCGTAGAGCTGGTTGCCCTCTTTTGGGAGCAGTGTAGACTTTGCAGTATTATCTTGAGAAAAAGACATAAAGGGGGCTACCAGGGTAAAAATTATGAGGAGTAAAAGTGTCTTGCTATTCATTGGATCTGCTGAAAACTCTGTCTCCCAGATAGATCCCTGCCCACTCCCAGTTTCCATGGATCTCCGGGTTTGCAGGGAAGTTTATTTTCCTGAAGTAAAAATACCAGGTGTTCATTCTGAAGTCCCAGCCCGATGTCTTAAGGTAGGCCTCCTGGGCATTGGAAATCTTGTCCAGTTCTTTATTCACACGGGTGCTGCTGTTGATAAAGCTGCCGATATTGTTCATTGCCAGAGCTTCCTGGCTTGCCTCCTGTTCTTCCCAGGATGACATGAAGAATTTGACCTTGGATGTATATTTGTTTATCTCTGATGATTTTCTGGTCTTCATTGCAGCCGACACTTTGCTTATAAGCTCATCCAGGCTGGCATAGCTCCAGGTTACACGGGTGTTGTAGTAAGCCTCGAAGTCGGTGGCATATTCCCGGGCAGATGAGTTTCCTGGAATGGTAGCCTCCGGATAGCTCAGGAATTTCTTATATGATTGTGCTGCCAAATCCCACTGGCCAGCCTGTCCATAACAGTCACCAAGATAAAAGTAAATCTCGCCGGGGTTGATCTTGTCTGAGAATCTGTTTATCAGCTCCTTATAGCACTCTATCTTCTCTTCCAGATCCTGACTGTTCCCAAGAATCTCCTTAAGGCAGAGAAAATGTATTGACTGTCCCTGGTAGGTGACATCTGTGTAGCTGTGGAGAATCCTGCTGAAATAATAATGGGCGAAAGGAGCTCCCTCCTGCTGTTTATACCGTTCTGCCACAGTAAAAAGATAATATGCATTGAAGGGATCTTCCGGATGGCTGTCTACGTAGCCGGTAAGGAAAACAGAAAGAAGTTCGGGGTCTTCCTTTTTATCCAGGAAAGTGTATATCTGCATCATGCGGATGTAGTTCTTCTCATAATCAATACTCTGCTCCAGGGATGAGGCCAGGGCTTCAAACTCGCTCTTCTGGACTTTATCCATCCCGGCTGTGTACATATTCTTGCTGCATGATGCGGCCAGAAGGGAAAGGGAGAGAAAAAGCATTGTGATATGTATTGCTTTTTTCATATCTTGTGAAATATATCATACCACTTAAGAGTTGGCAAGGAAAGAGTAATATGTTATTATATTCACATTAAAAAGGAGTTGATATGGGCACTAAGATTTCTATGACAGCCGGACAGTTCATTGTTCCGGATAATCCCATTATTCCATATATCGAAGGTGACGGCACCGGCCCGGACATAACCAGGACAGCTCTTCCTGTCATTGACGAGGCAGTGCGCCTTGCCTATGGCGGCAGACGCAAGATTGAATGGAAAGAGGTGTTGGCAGGGGAGAAAGCTTTCAATAAAGTTGGGGACTGGCTTCCGGCCGAGACTTTGGCTGCATTCCAGGAGTACCGTGTAGGTCTCAAGGGACCCCTTACCACTCCTGTAGGGGGAGGAAGGCGGAGTCTTAATGTGGCTCTGCGTCAGAAGCTGGATCTTTATGTATGCCTGCGTCCTGTAAAATATTTCGAAGGAGTTCCTTCTCCTGTAAAAAATCCTCAGCTGGTTGATATGGTGGTGTTCCGGGAGAACACCGAGGATGTATACGCAGGCTATGAGACACCTGCCGAAGATCCTAAGACCAAGAAGCTGGCAGCCTTTCTTAAAGCAGAGTTCGGCTGGGATATCCATGACGGCTCCGGCATCGGCATAAAGCCGGTGAGCAAAGAGCGGACTGAGCGTCTGGTCCGGGCCGCCATTGAATATGCAATTGCGAATAACCGCAAGTACATTACTCTGGTTCATAAGGGAAATATAATGAAATTCACCGAAGGAGCATTCCGCAACTGGGGATACGAGCTGGCAAAGCGGGAGTATCCCGGCAAAGTTATGACTGCCGAAGAGGCTGGCCCGAACCCTCCGGAGGGAACAATCATAATCAAGGACTGCATTGCCGATGCCTTCCTGCAGCAGATTCTCACCCGCCCGGCCGACCACGATGTAATCGCCACTTTGAACCTTAACGGAGACTATATGTCAGATGCTCTGGCTGCCCAGGTCGGCGGCATAGGAATTGCTCCTGGAGCAAACATCAACTACAAGGAGATGGTGGGTGTGTTCGAAGCAACCCACGGCACTGCGCCAAAGTATGCCAACCTGGATATGGTGAATCCATGCTCCATGATTCTGTCGGCCGGGATGATGCTTGAGTTCATGGGATGGAAAGAGGCTGGGAAACTGCTTGAGACCGGTATAGCCAAGACTATCAAATCAAAGAAGGTCACCTACGATTTTGCCCGCCTTATGGAAGGGGCAGAGAAGGTTTCCACCAGCACATTCGGTAAATACATTATTGAAAATATGAAATGACATTCCGAATGGGAAATAAAAAAAGGCAATCCCGGAAGGATTGCCTTTTTTGTTTGAGCCGCAAAGGGATCGAACCTTTGACCCGCAGATTAAGAGTCTGCTGCTCTACCAGCTGAGCTAGCGGCCCAATTATTTTATTTACACCCGACAGGGATCGAACCTGCAACCTGCGGATTCGAAGTCCGACGCTCTATCCAATTGAGCTACGGGTGCTCCTGTTGGGTGGGTAGTGGGGTTCGAACCCACGACAACCGGATCCACAATCCGGTGCTCTACCGCTGAACTATACCCACCATGCCCACCATGCAACAGATAATATGCCAACAAAAAGGACTTTTTGTCAACAACCCTTTGTAAGAAAAGACTGGAAATTATGAAAAAAGCATGTTATACTCATTACTTTGTAAGGAGTTGATGGTGATAGAAGGAAACAGCTATATTTCGGCGGTAAAACCGGCATATCAGAGTGGCAAGCTGCCATTTTTAAAGAAGTTCTATTTCTATAAGGAGTTCATAAAAAAGCTGTTCAGAACCAGGAAAGCGGTGATCCAGGGAGAGGGAATGGCTCCTATTTTAAAAGGAAGCAGCGAGGTTATAGAACTGTGCGAGTCGGTAGGAGGCCGTGTTGAGATAACAGGCCTTGAAAACCTGCGTTCGGTCTCAGGTGGTGTCGTCATTGCCGCAAATCATCAGAGCACTCTGGAGACTCTTCTTTTTCCCACTATCATGGATGGTCTTAAACCTGTCACTTTTGTTGTAAAGAAAAGCCTTGTGACAGGCTGGGCATTCGGTCCTATAATGCGCCTCTTCAACCCGATAGCCCTGGACAGAAAAGAACCCAAGGTGGATCTGGACAAAGTTATGAAAGATGGAACAGCGGCGCTTCAGGAAGGAAAATCAGTAGTACTGTTCCCCCAGGGAACCCGATGCAAAGGTTTTGATCCTGCCACTTTCAATTCTCTGGCTGTAAAGCTGGCAAAGCGGGCAGGAGTCCCTGTTGTTCCATGTGCTGTCAAAACTGATTTCTGGGAGAATGGGAAAATACTGAGCACTATCGGAGATATATACCCGGGCCGTACCATTCACATGACATTCGGTCCGGCAATCACCATTGACGGAGCAGGAAAAAAAGAACAGCGCCAGCTTCTGGAATATATAGATGAAACCTACCGAGGAATGGCGTAAGCTTCTCTTTAACTTAAGCGACCAGGCTTTCTTCGATCTGGTCCGTAATTATCTGGGGGATATTCATACCCCTTTCAACAAGCATAATCTTCTGGATCAGCTTGAGGCTTTCCTCCTGAATAAATCGAATCTGGATCAGATTGTCTCCATGATTGACAGTTCCGACACCGCACTGCTTACTGCAATAGATTTTCTGGAAAATCCAAGTGTTGAGCAGCTTTATGCAATTTTCAGCGACGAAAAGCCCTATTACAGCTTTTATACCCATCTTATGAACCTGGAGGAACGTCTTCTTGTATGTCCTGAAACCAGTGAAAAAAATCTCCAGACTGTTGTCATCTCCCCAATTTTCCGGGATGAGCTGAGGAAACGTGTTATAGATGTTGACCTGCTCCTTGAGTGCAGGAAAGCTGCAATCAAAAGGAATTCCAAGTGCTCCTGGTATGATGTTCCAGTCATCTCAGCCTTTGTCTCCGGCATTATGTCGAAGAAAGGAAAAAACGCAAAAATTATCCCTGGCCGCAATATGTCGGCCGAATATGGGGAGATGATTAAAACTGTTCTTATAAAGCATTCACTTCTTGATCAGTCAGGGCGTCATCTGGTTCCGGTTCCGGAGAATTTCAGAAAGCTTTTCTCCTTTGATAATTCAGAAGTCAGCCGTTTCTTCATTCAATCTTACCTGTCAGATGATCCGCTGGATGTTCTCATTTATGAGAATATCAGGACAGACCGTTCTTATTCAGACCGCTCCTTTGCCAGGCTGGTCCGGTGCACCGCATGGC
>CADAEX010000041.1 GCA_902787125.1 uncultured Spirochaetaceae bacterium | reverse complement strand
TCCTATGCATATCTTGTCGTCGTAGATTGCATATTTTTTCCGCACTCCTACCGGAGAAAGATTTGGCATAACCACATTTGCCCCGGCCTTGAGCCCCAGCTCCCTTCCCTCTGATTCCAAAGTTCCAAGAGCAGTGGTGGCGGGAATAAGGGCATATGGAAACATCAGGCGGAGCACTGCAATAAGGCGCAGAGTAAGCTCCACACTTCCGTTGGGGAAAGTGGCAAACGGGGTATCGTGCTGGGTGATGAACGGACCTATTCCGATCATATCAGGCTTAAGCTTCTGCAGGAATCTGATGTCTGTTATAATGTTCTCCATTGTCTGATACGGGGAGCCCACCATAAAGCCCGAGCCCACCTGGTAGCCGATCTCCTTAAGGTCAAATAGGCATTTTTTCCTGTTCTCAAGACTCATGGATGCTGGGTGCAGCTTCTGATAATGCTCTTCATCTGCTGTCTCGTGCCGTAAAAGATAACGACGGGCACCGGCATCAAAGAAAGCTTTATAGCTGTCATGGCTTTTCTCCCCTATGGAGAGGGTGATGGCACAATCAGGAAATGCAGCATGGATTGCAGAGATGATATCAATCATCATCTCATCGGTATAGAAAGGATCCTCCCCGCCCTGCAGTACAAAGGTACGGTATCCCAGGTCATAGCCTTCCCTACAACAGGAAAGGATTTCCTCCTTACTAAGACGATAACGGCTGACGCGGTGGTTTCCTGTGCGCAGACCGCAGTAGAGGCAGTTGTTCTTACAGTAATTTGTAAACTCAATCAGCCCCCGCAGATACACCTGCCGGCCATATATGCGCTGTCTTACCTTGTCAGCCTCAATAAAAAGGAGAGAATCAAAATTGTCCTGGCCCAAGAGCCAGGACAGGTCATCGTCTGTAGGTTCAAACGGTGTATTACTCAGCAAAGAGTGGAGTCGAGAGATATCTGTCACCTGTATCCGGCAGGAGCACCACAATGGTCTTTCCTGCATTCTCCTTGCGTTTTGCCAGTTCAATGGCAGCCCAGGTTGCGGCACCGGCGGAAATTCCCACCAGCACTCCTTCCTTATGGCCTATCAGCTTGCCTGTCTCAAAGGCATCCTCATTCTTGACCGGAATAATCTCGTCGTAAACTTTGGTATTAAGGACATCTGGCACAAATCCTGCGCCGATTCCCTGGATCTTATGAGGTCCAGCCGCACCACCGGAAAGCACTGCGGAGGAGGCAGGCTCTACAGCAACAACCTTTACACCAGGATTCTTGGACTTAAGGTATTCACCTACTCCAGTGATAGTTCCACCTGTACCTACTCCTGCTACAAAGAAATCAACCTTTCCGTCTGTATCCTCATAAATCTCTGGGCCGGTAGTCTCTCTGTGGGCTTTTGGGTTTGCAGGGTTCACAAACTGGCCTGGGATAAAGCTGTTGGGAATTTCCTTTGCCAGCTCCTCTGCCTTGGCGATGGCACCTTTCATACCTTTTGCTCCTTCGGTAAGAACCAGCTCTGCACCGTATGCCTTCATAAGGACACGGCGCTCCACGCTCATGGTCTCAGGCATTACAATGATGATCCTGTAGCCACGGGCAGCTGCTACTGCAGCAAGGCCGATACCTGTGTTTCCGCTGGTAGGCTCGATGATGACAGAACCTGGCTTAAGCTTTCCGCTGGCCTCGGCATCGTCGATCATGGCCTTGCCGATCCTGTCCTTTACAGAACCTGCCGGGTTGAAGTATTCCAGCTTTGCCAGAACTTTTGCCTTAAGTCCCAATTCCTTCTCGATATGTGCAAGCTCAAGAAGAGGTGTTTTTCCAATCAGCTGATCTGCTGAAGTATAAATCTTTGACATAATGTTCTCCTTATTTTATGTTAAACTGCTGCAAACCCTTTCTCAAGGTCTGCGATAATATCATCAATATGCTCGGTTCCAATAGAAAGTCTGATTGTATTCTGATGGATGCCGGCAGCCTCAAGCTCTGCATCAGAGAGCTGTGAATGGGTTGTTGTAGCCGGATGGATAACCAGGCTCTTCACATCTGCCACGTTTGCCAGGAGAGAGAATATCTCCAGATGGTCGATGAATGCATGAGCCTCTTTCTGGCCGCCCTTTATATCAAAGGTGAAGATGCTTCCGCCGCCATTGGGGAAATACTTCTGATACAGGGCGTGATCAGGATGTTCCGGCAGTGAAGGATGATTGATGCTCTCCACCTTAGGATGCTTCTTGAGGAACTCGATCACCTTCTTGGTGTTCTCGGCATGGCGCTCAAGGCGGAGGGAGAGAGTCTCAGTTCCCTGCAGCAGGAGGAATGCTGCGAATGGAGAGATAGCTGCTCCCTCATCTCTGAGCAGGATGGCACGGATGTAGGTCACAAATGCAGCCGGACCTACTGCATCAGCAAATGAAATTCCGTGGTAGCTTGGGTTTGCATCTGCAATAGGTGCATACTTGCCAGCCTTCTTCCAGTCAAACTTGCCGGAATCTACAATAATACCACCCAATGTGGTTCCATGACCGCCGATAAACTTGGTTGCAGAGTGAACCACGATGTCGGCTCCGTGCTCGATAGGACGAATCAGGTACGGAGTTCCAAAAGTGTTGTCTATTACTAATGGAAGATTGTTCTTGTGTGCAATTGCTGCAACTGCATCGATGTCTGGAATGTCGCTGTTCTTTGTGTTAGGCTTAATGGCAGCCTCAACTTCCTTAAGGTTGTGGATATCTACAAATGTAGTATTCACTCCATATAAAGGAAGAGTGTGTGCCAGAAGGTTGTAAGTTCCACCGTAGATAGTCTTCTGTGCCACAATATGATCCCCTGCCTGAGCCAGTGCCTGAATTGTGTAAGTGATGGCTGCTGCACCTGATGCAAGGGCCAGTGCCGCCACACCGCCCTCCAGGGCTGCAATTCTCTTCTCAAGCACATCCTGTGTGCTGTTGGTCAGACGGCCGTAGATGTTTCCTGCATCTGCAAGTCCGAACCGTGCCGCTGCATGAGCCGAGTTGTGGAATACATAGGAAGTTGTGGCATATATCGGAACTGCTCTGGAATCTGTTACCGGGTCAGCCTGTTCCTGACCCACATGAAGCTGTAATGTCTCAAATTTATAGTTGCTCATGTCGTTCTCCTTTTTCTATTCAAATATATTCGCTAGCTTTTATCCCTACCAACCTGGTAGGTAAGTAGAATATAACCAGAAAAAGAAAAACTTGTCAACACTTTTTTAAAAAATTTTTATTTTTTTTTGCTATTCCACCTGGTACCGGTTGATCACTGTATCAACCACATATTTCTTCTTAAGCTCACCAAGAGCCTTGAAATGCTCAGTTTCCCAGTGCTGCTTAAGCACCTCTTCCGATGTCCACAGCTCGATCAGGAGCAGCTCATTCTTATTGTCAGGGCTGTAGAAGTAATCGTATTTCTCGTTTCCTTTCTCTGCCCTGGATGCGGAGGCAATCCCGCTTTCCACGAGTGTCCGGTAGAATTCGTCACGCTTTCCATCCTTAAGATAATAATGAACTTCAATAAACTGCTTCACGATGAGTCTCCTTTGTTTATGGCACAGATTGCATTAATGTGTTTAATCCATCTCAGCCATAGAACTCTTCCCCGTTTCACTATAATATAGGCTGTTTTCTGCCGTCAAGAAAAAATCAATTGATAAATCAAGCAATATATAGTAGAATTTTTTTGTTTTTATTTTATCTATGGGGGATTTTTATGAAAAGAATCATTACTGTGGCTCTTATCCTGACACTGGCTCTGCTCTGCCTTGCAGGATGCAAGTCAAACGAGAAGAAGGATTACATCCTTGCTACCGGCGGTACATCCGGCACCTACTATCCATTCGGCGGTGCTATTGCCAACATCTGGAACACAAAGGTGGCAAACATGAACGTGACAGCACAGGCAACCGGTGCATCTGCAGAGAACCTGCGGCTTATCAACAAGGGTGATGCTGAATTCGCAATTGTCCAGAACGACGTAATGGACTACGCATACAACGGAACTGACCTGTTCGCAGGAGAAAAGCTTGCCAATATCCAGACTATCGGAACTCTCTATCCGGAAGTTGTCCAGATTGCTGTATCAAAGACAAGCGGCATCCAGTCTATAACAGCAATGGGCGGAAAGAGAATATCTGTAGGCGATGCAGGAAGCGGCGTAGAGTTCAATGCAAAACAGATTCTTGAAGGCTATGGAATCACATTCAACGACATCAAGAAGAACAACCTTTCATTCAAGGAATCTTCAGACGGTATCCAGAACGGAACCCTGGACGGATGCTTCATCACTGCAGGTGTTCCTAACGCAGCTCTCCAGGAGCTTGCATTCACAGCAGGACTCCAGCTTGTTCCTGTTTCCGGCGCCGAAGCAGACAAGATTATGTCTAAATACAATTATTATACACTCACCACAATCCCTGGCGGAACCTACAAGGGAACTGACAAGGACACACCAGCACTGGCAATCAAGGCAACTCTGGCTGTAAACGCAAAGCTTGACACCGATACAGTTTACGAGATGACAAAAGCTCTCTTCTCCAACCTTCCTGAGCTGGCAACAGCACATGCAAAGGGCAAGGAAGTTTCTGCCGAGAAAGCAGTCACCGGTGTTTCTGTTCCATTCCATCCAGGTGCTGTAAAGTACTTCAAGGAATTAGGACTGATGAAATAACATCTGATGAAGAAAAAAGCTCTGCTTTTTATTTCATTTCTTATTCTGGCGGGGATTCTTATGATGATTCCCGCCAAACCTGTTCTTGTGATCTCTGACAGGACAGACAGCAATAAATGCTACTACTCTGCAGATGGCTACAGGAACGGGTTCATAATCTCTTACACCCACTCGGTCAACAAGGGTCGGGTACACGATTATTACAAAAGTGCAGAAGGTAATGAACTTGAGTTATATCAGACCCAGTTTGTCTCTTACGGTGCCGGCATTCCTGAACCAGTGGAGACTGAAGGAGCAGTTTTTTCTGTAAAAGACGGCTGCTACACTATAAGCAACCTGCATAGAATTCTTCCACGCCTTAACATGGCTGTTGGACTGGTTGCAGACCATTCAATAAATTTTGGAAACACCGAGATTCCTCTTACCGTTTTTTTTCCGGCACAAACCGGAATAACTCTGCAGTTCAAAAGGGTCAATCTCGCAGATTATATTTGGAGACATTATCATGGCTGAAGATATGAATAACAAAGTTGACAATATTCTTCCGACAACAAATGAAGAAGAGATAAAGCAGCTTATGAAAGAGCTGGACCGAGAACAGGCCTACAGGGAACATACCTGCTGGCGGCAATATATTACTGTTGTCATCTCTGTTGTCTTTGTCATGTTCCAGCTGTATGCAACCCTTACGGGTCACATAACTGCCCAGATTCTGCGGGCAACTCATCTGGCCTTTGTTCAGCTTCTTGCATTCCTTCTGTTCCCCGCATCAAAGAAAATGCGCAAAGACACCCTCCCTTGGTATGATGTAGTGCTGGCCCTCATAGGAGCCGCCTGCTGGATGTACATTGTCATCAACTTTGACACACTTGTGCGCAGATCCGGCAACAATACCGTACTTGACGTGGCAATCGGAATAATCGGTATCATCATACTGTTCGAAAGCTGCCGACGCATAGTAGGTCTCCCTATTATGATTATCGCAGGCTGTTTTGTATTCTACTCATTTGTAGGAAAATATCTGCCTGGCTTCATGCACCACCGGGGCTATTCGCTGCAGCGGGTGGTATGCCACCTGTTCTACAACACAGAGGGAATCATGGGCACCCCTATCGGAGCCTGCTCCACCTTTATATTTCTGTTCATACTGTTCGGTGCACTGCTGGAGAAGACAGGCATAGGCCAGTTCTTCATTGATGTGTGCAACTCCATTGCAGGTGGTGCCAGCGGCGGACCTGCCAAGGTTGCGGTACTCTCCTCTGCCCTTCTGGGTACAGTCTCCGGCTCTTCTGTATCAAATACAGTAGGGTCAGGCTCTTTCACAATTCCTATGATGAAACGGCTGGGTTACAAAGGTGAATTTGCTGGAGCAGTAGAAGCATCGGCATCCACTGGCGGACAGCTTATGCCACCTATCATGGGAGCAGCTGCATTCCTTATGGCCGAAAGCCTTGGAATGCCTTACATCACTATTGTCAAGGCTGCAATAATCCCTGCTATCCTCTACTTTACAGGAATATTCATCACCGTACACCTGGAAGCAAAGAAGTTGAACCTGAAAGGTCTGCCAAAGAATCAGCTTCCGCGATTCATGCCCCTTTTCTTAAGCAAAGGCTTTATGCTGCTGCCTCTTATTGTGATCATCTACTTCCTGTGTGCAGGAAAGACTGCTGTGTTTGCCGCACTCATGGGAATTGTCAGCTGCCTCATCATAGGCTTTGCCGTATCGCTGATTGACCTGGCCAAAGGAAGACGCCCTACCTTCAATGTAAAGGATATGGTGGATGTAATGTGCGCCGCATCCAGGAACATTATATCGGTGGCAATTGCCTGCGGTATGGCAGGAATTATAATCGGAGTTGTAACCCTGACAGGACTTGGGCTTAAAATGGGAGCAGGACTTGTCACCCTGGCCCATGGACAGCTTTTCCTTACCCTGGTATTCACCATGATTGCATCAATCATTTTAGGAATGGGTGCTCCAACAACTGCAAACTATCTTATTACATCAACTATTACAGCAGGGGCAATCATCCAGCTTAACGTTCTGCCGCTGGCAGCCCATATGTTCGCATTCTACTTCGGAATTATCGCAGACGTCACACCTCCGGTAGCCCTGGCTGCCATTGCCGGTGCGGCCATAGCAAAAGCAAAACCGATGAAGACTGCGGTGAACGCCACCAAGCTGGCCATAGGAGCCTTCATCATCCCATATATGTTTGTCTTCAACTCACAGATGCTTATGATAGATGCCAATGCGATACAGCTTATCTATATTCTGATCACTGCCCTGATCGGTATGTTCGGAATAAGCGTTGCACTTGAGGGCTACGGCTTCGGTCTGACCAGCAATATAATCGAGCGGCTTCTGTTTGCTGCAGGCGGTCTTCTGTGTGTAATACCAGAGGGAATGACTGATATAATCGGATTAAGCATGCTGGCAGTGCTGTGTGCATTCCAGATCATACGCCGCAGGTTCAGGAGAAAAGCATAAGAGGCTTAATTTCAACAATCAGCAGTATATTACACCGCACTCCTGAGCTTGTCTTTATCCAGTTTTCCCCAGTGGTCTGCCTGAAGTGCCAGCTCCAGATGCAAAACCCCTATTCTGACAGATGTCATGAAGAAATCACAGAACATAAGGATTGTACCAGCCAGGGCAAGATCTGATGCAGGCAGGCCAAATTCGTTAAGTATTATTCCTATTCCGATAAGCATTCCACCGGGTACAGGCGGCATGGCACAGGAGATAATTGTAACACATATAAAGATAGATATGAACCAGCCTATATTTACACTTACACCATGCAGCTCCGCCAGATAAAAGATTACAGCAACAAACCCGATACATGCTGCATAGGTATTGAGGACACTCCCAATAGGAAATCCCATTCTACTTAATTCGGCAGGAATTCCCAGCTTTTTTTCGTTTATATCCATCAAAGAACCGAATGCGGCCATAGAAGATGCTGTAGTAAGCCCTATCAGATAAGTAGGCAATATCTTGCGGATAAGGACAGCAGGCCTTGCCTTAAGCTTTATAGCAGTAATAATTATTTTTGCAAACAGCATAAAATGCAGCATAATTACACAGAACAGGAATGGCTTCCATACCGATTTAAGAATTCCGATTCCGTTCTTTCCGATAAGTGAAGCAAGTGATGCGAATATATACAGAGGCAAAAGGCGGCACACCAGCCCCACCACATGAATTATCACTTGGTTAGCCTGATTCAGGAAGCCCTGAATCACAGGAACCTCGCGACTCAGGACGAGCATGGTTATACCTATGATCACAGCCATGAACACCAGATTTAGTACATTGCCGTTCACAAAAGGACTAATAGGATCCGAAGGAATAATATCCAGAAGCATATCAAGTATGGCCTTCCACTGGGAGGAACCTGCCGAAACACCGAATGTAAATCTATGGAACGGGATGAGTGCAAGTATTGTTATTCCGCAGGCTATATAGTCGGCAACCAAGAACCTTCTTGCCATATATTTACCTACCCTGCTGAAATCCGACAGGTTACCTATTCCGATAATACCCGCCAACAGCGACATGAATACAACAAGGCCGGCAAATGTGGTAAGCATATTCATAAAAACTTTCGTAATCGGGGCACATACAAATTCAGTAAAAAAAGATGAAATATCAGCAGGAAGATAATTCTCGAGCACTCCTAACAGTACTCCCGCTGCAACAGAAGCTAGCATGACTATCTCACTTTTCTTGGCATTGCGCGGTACCCTTACATAAATCTCGTTATAACCGTTCTTATGGCTCCAGGCAGGAACTATTGCCACACTTGAAAGAATCTGGCCAGTCCAGCCGTCAGAAACCGCATCTTCCATCGGATTATATGGAGAGCCCTCATATCTGACAGTAAAAAAGCGGGATCCGAACTTACTTCCCATTATGACAGTTATCTCTTTCTTTTCATCATAGTGGTCAGAAATATCCAGAAGCACCGATTCCATAGCCAGTCTGGCCTTTACAATATTAGTTTTCTGGACACCATATTCCTTCATTATGGTCTGAAACTCATCTGATATAAAGTCAACGCCTTTCTTGTCCAGTATCAATGTTTTAGAAGTCTGTTTCATGATTTATCCAACTGTTCATACTATGATTATAAACCATCTTGAGATAATTATAACGCATAAGTTGTTCAAAGAGGAGCATCAAAAGGGCAATTATCCCAGCACAACTGTTCTGCAGCACCGCCGGCCACTTTATCCAGGTTCTTACGGTCAAGTTCGCGGTCTTCCATTTCTGCAAGATATGTTTCGGCCTGCTCCTTTGTTATGTCATAACCCTCTGCTTTTGCCAGCTCTATGAGCTCTTCGGCTGTCTTGCACTCAAGCGCTTTTTCAAGCTGCTCTTTGGTTATTCTTTTCTTGTCAATTTCCATAAATATAATTTTACCCTTCCCATTTCCCAATTGTCAATAAAAATGATATACTGTTCTTATGAAAAAACTAATTGCTTACTGCGGACTTGACTGCGAGAAATGCGACGCAAGAATCGCCACAATCAACAATGATGACAATCTGCGTAAAGAGACTTCCCGCAAGTGGTGCGAGATGAATCACACAGATCAGATCACCCCTGAGACTATAAACTGCATGGGATGCCGGACCGAGGGAATCAAATTCGCCTACTGCGCCTCCATGTGCCCCATCCGCAAATGTGCTGCGGCAAAGGGTTTCGAGACCTGCGGTGACTGCAGTGAACTTGATAAGTGCAGCAAGGTGGCCATGGTCATCAGCAACAACGAAGAAGCCAGGAAGAATCTGGAAAAATGAATATAGTCCAGACCTTTTATGATGGCATGGCATCACAGTATGACAAACTGTTTTTTGATTGGGAAAGCACAACCAAGGAACAGGCAGAAATATTAAACAAGCTTTTTAAAGAAAATGGGTTTGGCCATACCGCCCATATTCTTGACTGTGCCTGCGGAATCGGCACCCAGGCAATAGGCCTGGCTGGTCTTGGATACAATGTTACCGCTTCTGATATCAGCGGCGGTGAACTTGCAGAGGCAAAGAAAAGAGCTGCTGATAATGGCGTGAAAATACATTTTGAGCATGCTGATTACTGTGCTTTATCAGACACCTTCAAGGAGCAGTTTGACATCATAATTGCCATGGACAACGCCCTGCCCCACATGCTTTCAGAAGATTCGCTGGAGAAGGCTGTCAAAAGCATAACAGACCAGATCAAATCTGGCGGATTATTTGTGGCCAGCATCCGGGACTATGATGACCTTCTGAAGAAAAAACCGCCATATTCGGCACCCTATATCCATAAGACAGCCAAAGGGCAGCGGGTCTCTTTTCAGACCTGGAGATGGACCGATGAGAATTATCATCTTACTCAATACATAATTGATGATGAGAGTACCCTGCAGATACACAGATTTGAATGTGAATACAGGGCAACACGCAGAGCAGAACTGACAGACCTGCTCCTGGCCGGTGGCTGCACCAAAGTGCTATGGAAGCTGCCTGAGGAAACAGGCTTCTATCAGCCTATAGTAGTTGCAAGAAGATAATCTTCTCTCAGAAGCACTTGTCCAGGATATCCTGATCCAGTCCCTTCTTGCCGGTGATCTGACCTACGATGAAGTAGAGCAGTCCGCCTACCAGAAGACCCCAGGCTACAGCATTGATTCCCACGACCTTCACATTGTAATGGCAGAAGATGTAGGTGAATGCGGCACCTAATGAGCTGGCAACAGCAGCCTGCCGTGTACCCTTTTTCCAGAAGAGTCCACCTACCAGAGGCCAGAAGAATGTACACTCAAGACCACCGAAGGCAAACATGTTCAGGAAGAAGATGATGTCAGGGGGATTCAGAGTAAGGAAAGCCACTAGGATTCCGAAGAGCAGTGTAACCAGAGGGCTTATAAAGGCCACCCTTTTGTTGTACTTCTCAATCTTTACAGGATCATCCTTGACCACATAGGTCCGCCACAGATCCTTTACAATGGCAGCTGATGCCAGGATAAGCAGGGAGTCCACAGTGGACATTACTGCAGCCATAGGAGCAGCCAGGAAAAGACCTGCCAGAGGAGTAGGCATGATCTGCTGAACAATATATGGAATGAAATAGTCTGATGTAGGAAGGTTGGCCTTGTCCACCAGAGCACCTGCCCAGGCACCAGCCAGGTGCATACCGACTACCACGAAGGAACAGGTGATGGCACCGATCCACATGGCGCTGTGAAGGCTCTTGGTATTCTTGAACCCCATGCCCCGCACTGCTGTCTGGGGCAGACCAAGGACACCGAAGCCCACCAGGATCCAGAAGGAAAGCAGTGTACCAGGCTTATACTTGGCAAACAGGTTGTCATAAACTCCAGGCAGATTCTGCTGAAGACCAGCATCAATTCCGGAAAGTCCTCCACCAGCCTGCAGCACAAAGAAGAGGAACAGGAATGTGCCGATGCACATGATGAAGCCCTGGATAGCATCGGTGATCGCTACTGCGGAGAATCCTCCGAAAGCAGTATAGATAATTACTACTGCGGCAAAGATGAACAGCGAATACTTATAGTTGATTCCTGTTATAGACTGGATCAGAGTGGCTCCGCCTGTGAACTGGGATATCATCTGAGCTATGAAGAAAGCCACCATCAGAAGCGATGTTACAATGACCAGGGCATCACTCTTGTACCGGGCCTTGAGATAGCCGGCCACAGTGACCGCACCTGTACGGCGGGAAACCAGGGCCATCTTGTTGCCCAGGACTCCCAGGATGAAGAAGGTCACAGGAACCTGCACCGCAGCAATCCACACCTGGGCATAGCCGTAGGTCATACCTGCAGCTCCAGGCCCTGAGACAAAGGAGCTTACCGATGTATATGTGGCCATGGTGGTCATAGCCAGGAGCAGA
>CADAEX010000040.1 GCA_902787125.1 uncultured Spirochaetaceae bacterium | reverse complement strand
CGCTGAAGGCGGCTTTGACTATAAGAAAAGCCCTTTCCAGACCAACGGCGGCATAATCCTTGAGGGCATCTTTGCCACCACCGGTGGCAATGCCGAGGCTCTCGGCAGGGAGATGGAAGGGTATGAGGCAGACAGAAGGAGCAAGGGGCATTTCGCATACCCCTGTGCAGGCTCTGTGTTCAAGAACAACAGGGCTTTCGGACTTCCTTCCGGGAAAATAATAGACAACCTGGGCTTAAGAGGTTATACTGTGGGAGGTGCCAAGATATCTGAGCACCATGCGAATATAATAGTGAACAGCGGCCATGCCACTGCTCAGGATGTGAAGGACCTTGTCAGCCTGGTGGAGGACAAGGTCAGGGAGGCCACCGGCTTCCAGCTTGAGAGGGAAATCATTTACGTATGACCACACTGGAATCCATCAAAGAATATCTGCAGATGCTCAACCCGGCAGAACTCAAGAAGAACCTGAAGGAAATCTCAACCCAGGATCTTATTGAGAACTGGGACGACCTGTCTGAAGATGAAGAGAAAGTAATATTCCGCAACCTCCCTCTTGATATGAAGATAGACCTTATGGACTCCCTCTCCTCAAAGGACCAGGAGGATATAATCCGGGGTCTTACTGACGGTGGAATCACAGGTATCAAGCAGCTTCTCAAGGAGATGGAGCCTGACGACCTGGTGGACATAATCCAGTCTGCATCCCCAGATGTACGCAAGTCGGTATGGGAAAACCTCTCTGACGATGTGAAGAAGGAGATGATCTTCCTCCTCAAGTTCGACGAGGATGATGCTGCGGGACTCATGACCCCCCGCTACATAGCCATCAAGTCCAACATAACAGTGGGTCAGGCTCTCAAGTTTATCCGGGGGCAGCATGCAAAGGATGTGGAGACCCTCTATATCATCTATGTGGTTGACCAGCTGAAGCGGCTTATAGGCCTTGTATCCCTCCGTGACCTTCTGGAGCACGAGGATGACGAGATAATAAAGAATATAATGGAGACCGACATCATCTCGGTACACGACGATACCGACCAGGAGGAGACAGCCAAGATCTTCATCACCTACGGCTTCCTTGCAGTCCCTGTTGTGGACGAGAACAACGTGCTCCTGGGTATTGTAACCTACGACGATATCATCGACGTCATCCGCGAAGAGCAGACAGAGGATGTGTACAAGATGGGCGCCATGACCGGTGAGATTGAGCCGTACCTGGAGACATCCATATGGGGCATGGTGAAAAAGCGTGTTCCCTGGCTGGTTGTCCTTCTGTTCCTGGGCACCATAACCACCAACGTGCTTGCCCACTACGAGAGCATTGTGCTGGGTGCTGCCTTCCTCTTCATATTCATGCCTGTAATAACCCAGACCGGAGGAAACGTCTCCAACCAGTCCTCAGCCCTTATGATCCGTGGTCTTGCCACCGGAGAGATCGAGAGCGAGGATATGTGGCGCATCCTTCTCAAGGAGATGGTCATTGGTCTTCTCATGGGCCTTATAACCGGTGCCGCCATCTTCTTCCGCGGTGTCCTGTTCCCGCCGGAGATCACCATATTCCAGGGTATTGCCATAGCTATATCCCTGTGCTTCGTAGTTGTGTTCTCCACTGTGCTGGGAGCCTTTGCGCCGCTTTTAATCCACAAGATGGGCTTTGACCCCACTGTCATGTCAGGACCGCTCCTCTCCACCTTCATTGACGTGTGCGGCCTCTCCATCTATTTCGAGATCACAAAGATTATTCTTCAGAAGTTCTGAAAATAATGTGAAAAACGGCTTTTATTTTTTTCCTCATTATAGTATAACATTCTTTACAAATTCATTTGTTTGAGGAGTTTAAAATGATCAAAGTAGGTTTTGTCGGTTATCGCGGCATGGTCGGCTCCGTTCTCATGCAGAGAATGGTGGAAGAAAATGATTTCGGCGGGTTCGAGAAGGTGTTCTTCTCATCCTCACAGGCTGGAAAGTGTGATAAATATGCTGGCGGAGATACTGGAATTCTCGAGGATGCTTACAATATCGACAAACTCAAACAGATGGATATTGTTGTCACATGCCAGGGAGGCAGCTATACGGAGAAGGTTTATCCTGAGCTCATGGCCACAGGCTGGAAGGGCTACTGGATCGACGCTGCATCCACACTGCGCATGGCAGACGACAGCATCATCATCCTGGACCCGGTGAACAGACCGGTCATTGACAAGGCTCTTAAGGATGGAATCAAGACTTTCGTAGGTGGAAACTGCACTGTAAGCCTTATGCTCATGGGAATCGGCGGACTTTTCCAGAACAATCTGGTGGAATGGCTCACAACTATGACATATCAGGCATCCAGCGGTGCCGGAGCAAAGAATATGAAGGAGCTTCTGGCTCAGATGAAGTTCCTTGGAAGCGCTGCAGGGGACAAGATCTTTGATCCTGCATCCCAGATTCTTGAGGTGGACCGGACAGTGACAGCTGCAATGCGGTCTCCTGAGATGCCTGTTGCAAACTTCAAGGTTCCTCTGGCAGGAAGCGTAATCCCATGGATCGACAAGAAGCTTGAGAACGGCCAGTCCAGGGAGGAGTGGAAGGGAGTTTCCGAGACCAACAAGATTCTCCAGACCAAGAAGATGATTCCTATCGACGGTATCTGCGTAAGAATCGGGGCAATGCGGTGCCACAGCCAGGGTATCACAGTGAAGCTGACCAAGGATGTTCCGCTGGATGAGATCTATGATATCATCGGTTCTGCAAACCAGTGGGTAAAGGTTGTTCCTAACGAGATCGAGGACACCATCAAGTACCTGTCACCGGCTGCTGTCTCCGGCACACTGACTGTACCTGTTGGAAGAATCCGCAAGATGAACCTGGGACCAGAGTACCTGACCCTGTTCACCGTGGGCGACCAGCTCCTGTGGGGCGCTGCTGAGCCAATACGGAGAATGCTCAAGATTGCCCTGGAGTATATCCAGAAATAATAAACAAGGCCAGAAATAAGGCACCCCTGCTCGATTAGGTGCGCTCCCTGCGGGCCGCAATATCGACAGGGGTGTCTTTTTCTGGCCCTGCTTTTCTCCCATACTCCAGGGAACTCTGCGCTTGACAACTTTGAAAGGGGAGGGGTAAAATTTCAGTATGAAAGCAAACAGATGGCTTTGTCTGCTCTTAGCGATTTGCCTCATATTCACGCTCACTGCTTGTAGTGGTGGCGGGGGTGGTTCTGATGATGACAATAATGATGCAGATACATGGCCTGTGGAGTTTTACAGATCAACAGGTGGCTCTTCAGTATCAGCTATGAGAGTGGCTCCTGCAACAGGCAGTTACAAATATATCTATTTCTATGAAAACGGCACCTACAAGTCAGGAGACCTGAACAACGGGACACTGACACAAACTGGAAGCGGCACTTATACCGGTGGCGACCCCCATGGCAGCGTCACACTGAGCTTGACCGGTACTTACGAGGGGAATACCATCAGCGGCAAAACAGTAGTCATCAGCTCAAGTTCGCTTACTATTGACGGGCAGACATTTGCCCGTTCCGGCAGCAATACCACTCCAGGCGGTGGTGGCGGCAACGGAGGAGGCGGCAACAACGGCGGCGGAGGAAATGGTAATGTAGGTGAGGGCTCTGAAGCTTTTGTTCCTGGTTCTTGGCTTTGCTTCACATCTACAGGTGAATCTACTGTTTCAATGGCCAAATCTGGATCTTTTGATTCCTTGCCTAATCTGAAATATTCCAAAAATGGAGAACCATGGAAAGATTTTGTCATTGGCACTACAACTGTAATTCTTGCTGATGGCGAGAAGATGTACCTGCGGGCCAAGGATACTAACAATTCTTTCTCAAAAGATTCTTTTACATTTGTTTATTTTACCATGACTGGTTCCATTGCAGCCAGCGGCAATATAATGAGCCTTGTAGATAAAACTTGTACTTCAACAACAATTCCTTGTGATAAGTGTTTTCGTTCTCTTTTTATGAATTGTGTTAGCCTTAAAAGTGCCCCTGAGTTACCTGCCACAACTTTAACTATAGGATGTTATTCAAATATGTTTGCAGGTTGTTCTTATTTGACTGTTGCTCCAGAACTGCCTGCAGATACGCTTCAAATGGCCACAAATTGTTATAGTGGTATGTTCGATCACTGTTCAAGCCTGAATAGTATTACAGTACACTTTACAGATTGGCATTTTGCGACTGAAATTTTTCATGCCACAACAGCCTGGGTTAACGCTGTAGCAGCAACAGGGAATTTTTACTGTCCTGCTGATCTGCCAGATGAAGTTGATGATGCAAATAAAAGTAAAAAACCATCGGGCTGGACAAGGGTTCCATTCTGATAGGGTAAATAAGCATACTTACGGGTTGCCGATGGGCACTTATGCCATAGCGACTGTTGGTATTTTTGCGTGTTTAAGGGTAATTATTTAATATGAAAGCAAACAGCTGGCTTTGCCTGCTCTTAGCGATTTGTCTCGTGTTCACACTCACTGCCTGCGGTGGTGGCGGGGGTTCTGATACCAGTGCAGATAATGGCGGCAATGGCGATGACCCAGCCGGCGGTGGTGGAAATGGAGGAGGCAACTCTGCTCCAGCCGGTCCATGGCTCTGCTTTACTGCAACAGGATTATCTACTGTTTCAATGGCCAAAGTTGGGACTTTGGATACAATACCGACATTGGAATTCTCTAAGGACGGTTCTGACTGGGAAGATTTTGTCATCGGCACCACAACAGTCAAACTGGCAGATGGAGAAAAAGTTTATCTGCGGGCGAAAAATATAAATAATTCTTTTTCAAAAGATTCCTTTAATTATGCAAAATTTGTCATGGCTGGCTCTATCGCTGCCAGTGGAAATATTATGAGCCTGCTGGACAAGGAAAGTACCTCTGTAGAAATTCCAAATACTTATTGTTTTGCATTTTTATTTAGAGAATGTATCGCACTTTCCTCTGCCCCTATTATTCCGGCTACTACTTTAACCCCTTATTGTTATTTTGCAATGTTTGCAGGTTGTACCAATCTGGTTGTCGTCCCAGACTTGCCAGCCACCACTTTAGCAAATGATTGTTATAAATCTATGTTTTCTGAATGTTCCAGCCTCACAACAGCCCCCAAATTACCTGCGGTCAGTTTGGCAGATCGTTGTTATGTTCATATGTTCGACGAATGTCCTAATTTAAGCAGCATTACTGTTTATTTCACCACTTGGGATGAAATATGTACAATGGATTGGGTTAATGGTGTGGCTGCCATCGGGGAATTCCACTGCCCTGGAACTCTCCCTGATGAGGTCAGCGCAAATGATAAAAAGCCATCTGGCTGGACTAAAGTACCTCTGCCGTAATATGCGCACTTCGGGCTGCTGTTTTGGCAGCCGGTTTTATTTTCTTCTTTCTCTGGATTCATGTACAATATCCAAAATTTCCTTCCGGGATAGATTTGCTAAACTGTTTATGCCTTCAAAAGGGGATTTGTCAGCCGGTTCTTCAACAGTTATTCTGAAAGTGCTTCCATCTGCACGTTTTATGATTGCAGCACCATCTTTTTTAACCTGATTGAGAAGGGCCGATAAATTTGCTCTTGCATCTGAGTATGTCATCACAAGCATTTTACACCTCGCTTTTCAGCTATATCAATCATTCCATTATCCAAAGTATATAAGGGAATGCCCATGTCAATTGCACACGCAATATAATATGCGTCATAAGCATACTGGCTTTCCTGAGCTGCAATCTTTACAGCTTTTGAGATGTCGGGCTCAATCAGTCTTACTGGAATCCGCAGAAACTCCTTATAGGCCAGGACAGCATCATCAGAGCTTATTCTGTGCCGTTTTACTGCAGCGGAAAGGGAGTTCCCGATTTCATACGGCAGACAGGCTGCAGAATTCAATCTTGTCCCCTTTGTTATTTCTCTGACTTTAGAACTTTCTTCTTCTCCAAGCAGAACTGCAATTATGCACGAAGAATCTATAATAATATCCATATCTTTATTGTACAATGGTACAATAGTAACGTCAAGCTTTTCCTCAAACATGGTTTTCCTCCCATAACCGTTTACCTGTATAAACGCAAAAAATCGCATTTTGCTTCAATTTTTGAGAAAAAAGTTTGAAAATTTTATGAAAAGTGGTATCAGCCTTCCCGTTCCAGGTCGCGCTGCTTTATAGTTTCCCGCTTGTCATAGAGCTTCTTACCTCGGCAGATGCCCAGCTCCACCTTGATGAGACCGTTCTTCAGGTAAACCTTGATAGGAACTAAAGTAAAGCCTTTCTCCTCCACCTTCTTTCGGAGTTTTCTGATCTCTTCCTTGTGGACCAGGAGCTTACGCTCCCGCTCCGGCTCGTGGTTATGCAGGTTTCCAAAGGGGTAGGGAGAGATGTGGAAGCCGATGAGGTAGAGCTGTCCTTCCTTGATCCGGGCGTAGGAGTCTCCGAAGGAGAACCGGTTCTCCCTTAAGGATTTGACCTCGGTGCCCTGGAGCTCGATACCGCATTCCAGTGTCTCATCTATAAAATAGTTGAACCGTGCCTTCTTGTTAAGGAGAAGCAGTTTTACATGTTCATCTGCCATATCACTTCTCCACCAGCACTACTCTGAATCCTATGTAAGGGGTGACCCAATCCGGGCTCTGGCAGCCCCGCACCCAGGCCTGCCTGCCACCGCCACGGACTGCCTTCTCAGCACCCGGGAAGGAGTCCGGCACATTGTTGCTATAGAAAACCTCGGCCGGGGCATACCAGTTCTGGCGGCCGGGAGCTGGTCTGTAAGGTACTGGCAGTAGGCCTGGGCTCCGTACCAGGATACATTGGACACATGCTCTTTGTCGGTGCTCTCCAGGCTGTACTCAATCTTCTCGGCCCACTTCGGGTACACCTTGACGAACTTGCTGAAGGCATCTTTGGTTATCTGCTCTGAGATATAGACCTTGGTTATCTGCTTTGCATAGGGTGCGGGGGCTGCCTCGTTGAAAGACCCTGTCTGCCCCTGGTGGCCAAGGATGTAGGTTCCGGCCGGCACTTCGGTAAGGTGCATGCCCAGTACTGTGATGTCGCCGGCCTTAGGGGAGACGCTGGCCACCAGGGCTGGCTGCGGCGAGCCTGCCTGTGCTGTCGCCGCTTCGCCCAGCTTGCCGGGGCAGGCCCGCAGGTGGCAGATGGCGTCGCCATTGCCGCCCAGCAGCTTGACAGCTGCCGCAGCCAGTGCGTTGTCGCTCTGGTCAGGCAACTTTCCCTCTTTAAGCAGGGAATAGGCATTTATGAAATCCTTTATAAGGTAATCGTTATAAGCATGCTTCAGAGCCTCAAGCAGGAAGGTCTCCACCTTGACTTTGTCCTGATAGCTGGCAAGGGCCTTGACTGCTTCGGTCAGCACAGGCTGTGGCTGGTACCTCTCCGAGAATGAATTGATGAGTCCATAGGTGGCATATTCGGTGAAAGCGCTCTGCATGATTGCATCGGGCTGTGCCAGTGCCAGCTGTGTGCTCACCTTCAGCTTCTTCGGAATGAACTTGGAGCAGAATACTCTTCCCTTGACCTGGATGGAGACAGTCTTTTCCTCAAAACCGACCTTCCTTAAGGTTATGGTGTAATTTCCCTTTGGAAAGAAAGCCCTGCAGGGGGTGGCTCCCACATAGGTGGTGCCATTCCATACCGATGTCTCTGCAGGATCTGAACTGAAGATGACAACAGAACCGCTGTTCTTCAGACCGGGGTAGACCAGGAGGAAAAACAGGATTGCAAGAAGGAGGATTGAGTAGAGTATAAACAGGTATTTTCCAGGCTTCATCCCCAGAAAACTCTTCAATTTCACATCCATACATCAATTATATGAAATTGCTTTATCCCTTGTCAACGGAATATGAATATGATACATTTAAAGCGTATGGAAAGGCTCTACGACGCGCTTCAGCACTATACCGAAAAATATCTCACATACCGTAAGAAAAAGAAGGCTGAGCGTATAGAGAAACAGAAGAATACCAACCAGATCATCGACTGGATCAAATCCTTCCTCTGGGCTGCCATGGTGGTGCTGCTCATAAACCAGTACCTTTTCCAGGCTTATATGATTCCATCAGGCTCCATGATGAACACTCTTCTGATAAAAGACCGTCTCTTCGTGAACAAGCTTATCTACGGTCCGGAGCTTATCCCCGGCATGGGCAAGCTGCCCGGCCTCAAGAGTCCCCGGAGGGGAGAAATCGTCATTTTCGAGAGTCCCACATATCTTTCCAAGGGGCCTCTCTTCGACATAACCCAGCGCATCCTCTATATGCTGACCCTCTCCATGGTTGATATAGACAAGGATTCCTACGGTGAGCCCAAGGCCCATTTCCTTATAAAGCGGGCAGTCGGTGCAGGGGGTGACAGGATCAGGTTCCGGAATGGCAATATGGAAATCCGTCCGTCCGGTGCCACTGAATGGATTAAAGAGGCTGATTTCCGCCAGCAGGGATGTGTTCCTGCTGCAGTACGGCGTCTGGTGTCCGATTCCGATTATCCCCTTATAAAGCAGGCAGGGGAGGCTGGCGCCCTCTATGATCATGGTCAGAATATCTCTGCCGCCGACAGGGCTGTGATCAAAAAGCTGGACTCTGCCTATGTTGACAACCTGGCTTTTGCCGAGTACAGGTCCCGGATGAATCACGTCATTGACCCTTCTGATGTGGGAAGCCGTGTTGCCTGGAGAAAGAGCTCCGAGGGCTGGTACATACCGGAAGGCTATATCTTCCCGCTGGGGGATAACCGTGACAACTCCAGGGACGGCAGGTACTTCGGCCCTGTGCAGAAGAGCAAGGTGCTGGGACAGGCATTCATCATCTACTGGCCATTTGGAAGAGCCGGGATTGTCAGATAATGGGAAAATACTATAAGTTCCCCCGCAGGTACTATAACCGCAACAAGGTCCGCAAGCCTTTAAAACCTAAGCACATTCTCCAGCTTCTGCTCCTTGCTGTAGTGTTCTATCTTCTTTGCAGCTGGTTCTTTATAGGCACTTACCGCTGCGGCAGCGACTCCATGAGCCCCTGGTGCAGCTCCCGGGATACTCTGATCGGAATCCGGAGCTGGTACACTCATCTGGAAAGAGGTGATGTGGTGCTGTCGACCCCATCCTTCTACCGCACAGCTCCTTTATGGCTCAGGACTATAGATTCGGCAGTCCAGGTCTGCACCTTCCGTACTGTGAGCCTGGCTGAATTCTTCGGCTATGACACAGGTTATACCGTAAAGCGTATTGTAGGGCTTCCCGGAGATACAGTCAAGATAATGGACAGCAGGGCCTACATTCAGATAAAGGGAACCAATTTCTTCCTTCCGGAGTCAGATTTAGGATTGGCAGGAGAGATTACCCCTGCAGAGGTGGAGATGCTTAAGAATGTCCCGCCGGTAAAAGTGGGGGAAGGGTGTTACTACATTTTGGGCGACAACAGGAACTTCCTTTCCGATTCCCGGACTATGGGGACAGTGGAGAAGAAAAGTATTCATGCCAAAGTCATATACTGCCTTAAAGGCTTTAAAAAATAACTCAGAGGCCTCTCTCTATATCCACATCCCGTTCTGCAACTCCAAGTGCAGCTACTGCGACTTCTTCTCTGTCACAGACCACTCCCTTATGTCCCGGGTTCTGGATAAAACCATGGAACAGATTGCCGGGTACATCGATTATTTCGGGATAAAGAGCATTCCCACTGTCTATATCGGGGGAGGAACACCTACCTCTCTTCCCCTGACCCTTCTTGAGAAGCTGCTCACTTTTGTTGGAAAACTTCCCCTTGAAGGGGATGCCGAGTGCACCATAGAGGCAAATCCAGAGACTGTCACCTCTGATCTTCTTTCCCTGCTTTCCGGCTCCTGCATCAACAGATTGAGCTTAGGAATTCAATCTTTTTCAAATCACACTTTAAAAACATTAGGTAGACATTGTGATTTTAAAACAAACTTTTTAAAATTAGAGTTAATAAAGACCAAGTGGCAGGGGCAGCTGAGTCTGGATCTCATCTCCTCCATACCTGGTCAGAGTGTCTCTGACTCTGTCGAAGACATTGACACAGCTGTCTCTTTCAAGCCGGATCATATCTCTTTATACGCCCTCACCCTTGAGGAAGGGACACCCCTGGCCCGGCTCTTTTCCGACAATCCTGATGCCATAGACGACAATGTATGGATTATTGCCGCAGACCATCTTGAGGTCTCAGGCTATCATAGGTACGAGGTCTCGAACTTTGCGCTCCCTGGCCATCAGTCAAAGCATAACACCAGGTACTGGAAGCTGCAGCCCTATATAGGCGCAGGAGCCGGGGGAGTCTCCACCCTCCATGACGGAGAGGGACTTTTCCGCATAGCCAATGTGCCGGATCTGGAACGCTATCTTGCCGGCTCCGGACTCCTGTGCGGGGCCGAGACCGAGGAAGTGACAGGCAAGAGCTATATCTTTGAGTACCTTATGATGGGGTTACGTATGACAGCCGGCATTTTAAAATCCGACTTCCACAACACCTTCGGCCGGGAGATTGCAGATATCATTCCCGAGACCTTGTCAAATTGGAAAGAGAGAGGCCTGGTATCGGAGAGAGAGAATGAGGTGGCCCTCACAAAGCAGGGGCTTCTTCTTTTGAATCAGTTCCTTTTGGACGCTCTCTCGGAGCTTGAGTAGTAAAGTTTCATCCCTATAGCCAGAGGCACAGCCATGCAGGAGAAGGCGGCGCACAGCTTGAAGGCGCTTGCCATGGAGAAAATGTCGCTGAGCCAGCCTGTCAGTGTCAGTGATATTGCAATAGTTATAAAGTCGAACATGCTGTAGATGCTGCTTGTGGTGGTAGGGTTCTCGGAACCCTGGTCCTGCATCAGGGCCATGATCACCGGTGCACTGGAGAAGGAGAAGAAGCCTGTAAGGACTATGAATACCTCCATCAGTACTGTCTGACCCGGCATAAGGCTGAATGCCACAAAGGCAAACATCAGTACAGGTGTGATCATCTTGATGAAAATAAGAGTATTAAGCTTTCCAAGCCTGTCGGCGATAATACCTGACAGGAAAGTGCCTGCCACAGCCGCAAACTGGAGGGCTGACAGTGAGACTCCGGCAAACCACAGGGAATAGCCCCTCTCTGTAAGGTAGGTTGGGAGGAAGGAGTTGAGGACCGATGCCACAAAGGCCCGGGAGAGTGATAACAGGAAGCAGCATAGCAAGAACCACTTGTACCTCATCATGATCTGCCCGAAAGGGGCTTCGGCCTTCTTTGCCTTCTTGATCTGTCCGGCACCATCCCCCTTCTTCCTGAACTTGAAGAAGATGATGATAGCTGTGATCAGCGCAATAGGGAACAGGAAAATGATACGCCTCTCGCCCCAGGCTGCCACTGCGGCCAGCACTATGATAGGGCCGAAGCCCCTTGCCAGCTCGCCGCCGGTCATGAAGAAGCTCATGCCGGCACCGGAATAGGATCCGGCATGCTCCCTGGTCATAACCATGGCCGGGATATGGTAGAAGCAGGCGCTTATTCCCATTATCAGTATAAGAAGGCACAGCACCCAGTAGGATGGTGCCAGGGTTATGCAGCAGATAGAGGCTGATGTCACCAGCAGGGTAATGCATATGATAAGCCGGTTGTCGCTTTTTTCCACCACCTTTCCGATGGCAGGGTTGAGCAGTGCCGGGAGCCGGTGGAACAGGGAGATCATTCCTCCCATGGTGTAGTTCATCCCCAGGTTCTGGATCAGAATAGGGAGAAGTGGCGACACAAAGTGGCTGAATATATCGTGGGAGAAGTGGGATAGTCCCATGAGGGATACTGAGAAAATGTCAAACTTCTCTTTCTTATCGCTCATTTTTCGGTAATTCCTTTCTCAAACCAGCCGAACAGGGCATCCATCCGGTTGGTTATTGCGTTGTTCACCCTTTTCTCCATGAAGGAAGGAAGCACTGCAGGCTTGCAGAAGCCGGCGTTATAGACCTGAATCTCATCCTCGGTCAGCACTATGTCCAGGATAAAGAGGAAGCAGTGGGTCTCAATTGCCTTTATGAAGCCATATTTCAGGGTGTCCATATTGGTTATCTTAAGGGTTATGTGGTTCTCATCAAAAAGGTAGGAGAACTGATACACATTGTCCTTGAACCTGGAGTCCTCCAGCATTCCGTAGATGTCGATTCCCATAGGCAGCTGATTTCCCAGCTTGTGATCCTCAATCCGGTTGGCATGTCTTGGATGATCCACAGTATAGGCATCGGTGAATAGTGTGGTAACCTCTTTTTTGCTCTGGGAATAGTATTGGGTTCCCTTTATAGTGGAGATCCCTGTAAGAATCTCTGCTATATCAGCGGTGCTTTTGCCGTTCCTCTGATATGTGGCCTTGCATTCCACCCGCACCGGATAAGCAGGGGCTATTGATGCCGCATACTTGCCGGTATGGTTCATGGGGTACAGGGTCAGCTCGTCATCTTTATCAAGGATCCTGGTGGTCTTCTCTCCTGCATAGGCTGAGACAGCCAGGGAGACCATAAGCATCAGGACCAGAAATCTTCTCATATACATCATGATACAAATAAAACAGAAAAGTTCAAATGACTTTACAAACTTTTTGTGATATAATTCAGAAATATGAGAATTCGTCAGGCAACCGGTTCAGACATGGAAAGGATAATGGAGATAGAGGAGAATGCCTTTATTCCTTATATCAGAGAGACTTATCAGACCTTTGACAGCCGTATGAAGACTTTTCCGGAGGGTTTCCTGGTCCTGGAGGATGACAAAGGGGCAGTCCAGGGCTATTTTTCCAGTGAGCTGTGGGATGAGCTTCCAAATAACAACAAGGTGTTCATACTGGATCACGAAATAGCAAAGGTGCATAAACCGGATGGTAAAGTGCTCTATATCAGCTCTTATGCCCTTATGAGCGGCCTCCGTGGCAAGGGGCTTGGACGCTTGTTTTTCAGGGAATGTCTTAGGCAGGTTCGGAAAGCAGCACCTCAGATAGCCGAAATTGTGCTGATTGTAAGCCAGGAGTGGGGAGCCGCCCATCATATTTATGAAGACCTGGGCTTTAAGACTATACGGCAGATACCGGGATTTTTCCCGTCTGATATAATTCCAGGCGGTGCCGATGGCATTGTCATGATAAAAACAGTGGAGGACTTATGAAAAAAATCGTATTATCAGTTGTTTTTTTACTTTTTATTGCAGCAATCCTGTCAGCCGGGGTCATTGATGATAAGGATAGAATCAAGTCTGCAGTGGCCAAAAGCTTTGACTACGAAGATGGTTCCAGCACTGTTGTAAAGATTTATCAGAGGCAGATGGATCAGTATCCCGATTACGTTGTATTTAAATATGTGGATGTGATGAACCAGGCCCTTAGGTATAAGAAAGCCCATCAGAACGAGGAAGTTGTCGTGCGGTTTGCCATGTATAGCCTCTCGTCTGATATCTGTTTCTATTTTGATGAGGCGGATCCCAAATATGGTGAGATAACTTCGGAAGCTATACCGGGCAAGACTGAGAATATCCTGGAATCGTTGGTACGCCTTGCCAAGAATGGTGTCAAGGTGGACTTTGTTGTCCAGTCCAATGTGACAGCCAAGATGGAACCTTATCTGGGTGAAAGATGCATTGCAGACCCATCCAAAAAGGTTTCAGACCTCCTCACTTTCAGCCGTGTCATGTGGGGTGGCGAATCCGAGCAGCAGATGCATGCCAAGTTCATAACTGCAAACAGGATTCTGGATGACAGCGGCACCGGGCATTCCAATGTGGTATATCTGGCATCCCATAACATAGATGCCCTCTATGACAACTTCTATAAATCAACCCAGGAACGGGCTCAGACTGGTATCCTTATTCTTGGAAACCAGGGAATATTTGATGCATTCAACAAGTATCATCAGCTGCTGGCACAGAACGTGAAAGACCAGAAGAACTTCCAGGAGGAGGTAAGGGCTGCCCATAAGGCCAAGACTCTGAACTATGTTGATAAGTACTTCCATACCCACTTTACCCCGGTCCTCTCTGTAATAGAGGATGATCCCTTCTCTCCCGATTCCTACAGCCCGGCAGGGCCTAAGGAAAGTGCCTGGGATACCGAGAACAACATGTTTGCCAAGTATATGGAGGAGATGGTGCATTCAGAGCCTGGAGAAAGGCTTTTCTATGCCAACGTATACCACTACAAGACAGCCTGGAGCGATCTTTTCGGCTGGAAGCTGTTCAAGGCTCTCCGTGGGCTCTACTTCGGCAAGAAGTATGACAACAGCGCTGACTGCTACACCTCTGATATGCAGACCAAGGATGCTGATGCTCTTAAGTCAAAGAAACTCAAGCCTGACAAGAAGAGCCCTCTTGTCACTAAGTGGATTATCGAGACTTCCACCAGTCCTCACCGGTTCTCCAATGACACCGGATTCAGGAAGGGAATGGATCTTATTTCTGGAAACAAGGCACTCTACTACAAGGCTGACCACAAATATTTGACCCATTGCAAGGATGTTCTCTTTTCTTATATGAAGGATGGGGCAAGGAAATATGTGGTGATCTCCGGATCCACCAACCTTAAGAGGGATGGCAACGCCAACAAGGCCAATGCCTCTGTGGCTATTCTGGAGAACGAGGCAGACCACGCTGTCTTTGATGCTTACAAGAATTTTATCGACGGTATCGTTGACGCCCGGAAGTGATCACCACCAGCGGCTTGCCAGCACGGCAAAGCCCACCAGGCAGGCGGCCTCGGTGCGCAGCACCCTGCTCCCTATGGAGCAGAGGGTAAAACCATAATCCAGGAGCAGCTTCCGCTCCCTGTCGCTCCAGCCCCGTTCGCCTCCCACTGCCATTATGGTTTTACCGGCCGCCAGCTGGGCCTTTTGCAGCGGGATTGTGTACTGGTAGTTGTCCAGGGCAATCCTATTCTGGAATTTATCTGCATTCTTCTCTAGGAATGTATCCAGGGAATAGTGTACTGTCACCTCCGGAATATATGGGGTGGCACCCTGCTGAGCTCCTTCCACCAGCAGCGGATAATACTTCTCCTTTGACCACAGTGCGCCGTTGGAGTAGGATTTTTCTGTCTTGTCAGTCTTTCCCAGATATATGTGCTCAGCTCCTATGGTGCACAGGTTCTTGAACACCTTCTTGGCATCGATAGGGCGGATTATTGAGCAGAAAACTGATATGGGATACTCGCTCTCCACCTTCTTATCCAAGGTCTTGTGCTCCAGCTGCATTGACTGGTCATCCATAGCTTTGATGGTGAATTTTCCGTAGGACCGGTTGATTATTCCCCCTTCGAAAGTATCACCTTCCTTAAGCTTGAGTATATTTTTTATGTGCTGATAGCGTATATCTCCAGCTTTCAGAGTGGTGATATCTTCTTCCGGCGAAAACAGTATTATATTCATTTCTTCTCAGGTTTTGAGGGGCTCAGCATCTTGGCCGGATCCACAATCTCCTTGAACTCTGCCTCGGTGAGCAGGCCCAGCTCCACAGCAGTCTGACACAAAGTCTTTCCGCTCTTGTATGCACTCTTTGCAATCTTTGCGGCGTTCTCGTAGCCAATGCGGCGGTTCAGGGCAGTAACCAGCATCAGGGAGTTCTCCATGTATTCCTGAATCTTCTCTTTGTTTGCCTTGATTCCCTGGAAACAGTTGGTCCTGAAGCTCTCCATGGCATCGGCCAGCAATGTGGCACTCTGGAGCAGATTATGGATGATAACAGGCTTGAATACGTTCAGTTCGAAGTTGCCGGAGGCACCGGCGGTGGCTATAGCTGTGTTGTTTCCCAGGACCTGGACACATACCATGGTCATGGCCTCGCACTGGGTGGGATTCACCTTGCCAGGCATTATGGAGCTTCCCGGCTCGTTCTCCGG
>CADAEX010000039.1 GCA_902787125.1 uncultured Spirochaetaceae bacterium | reverse complement strand
GGCTGAATCTTGTATAAGTTGATCAGGGCGCTGACGCCGAAAAAGACCAGTGCCACAAATCCGGCCATGGCATATAGGACAGTCTTTGCATTCTTGACAGTAGGCTCCTTGAAGTTGGGGACTCCGTTGGAGACAGCCTCCACGCCGGTCAGCGCGGTACAGCCTGATGCAAAGGCCCTCAGTATGACAAACATCAGAGTGTCTCCGGCCTGCTGTGCTGCCACAACCTGCTGCTCCGGGGTGTACAATCCCAGGGCATACTTTATCAGACCTGTGATGATCAGCGAGATCATGGTTAGGATAAAGATATATGTAGGAACTCCGAACATGACGGAAGACTCCCGCAGACCCCGAAGGTTTCCCCAGGTCAACAGACATATGATGGCGAAAGCCAGCAGGGCTTTGTATTTCAGCAGCTGGGGGAAGGCCGATGTTATTGCGGCAGCTCCTGCGCAGGCACTTACAGCAACTGTCAGGACATATCCTATGATCAGTGCGCCGCCTGCAACCAGCCCGGGGGTCTGACCCAGATTCTCGTGGGCGACAATGTAGGCGCCTCCTCCCTGAGGATAGGCGGCAATGGTCTGGCGGTAACAGAAGATTAAGATAATCAGGAGCCCGATGATTGCTGCTACTATAGGAAGGAAGAAGCGGTAGGAAAGCATGCCCAGGACAGGAATCAGGACAAGGAGGATTTCCTCGCCCGCATAGCTTACAGAAGATATGGCATCGCTGGCAAAGACCGGAATTCCCCAGAAGACATTGAATTTCTCGTTTCCAAGCTCAGAGTCTGCAAGGGGGGTTCCGATAAGCACATGCTTAAGTTTTTTTATCATTTTTCCATTATACCATCAGATTTTCTGATACGCAAATAAAAAATTATACCTAAGCTCTGTGTCCTCCTATCTGCTGGTTCCGCTCTCTTGCGGTGGCCCCTTCTGTGTAATCGTCGGCCTTGAGGATTGCATTTTTGCCGAATCTGCTCTGTATGCTCAGCATAGCATTCTGCAGCGCTCTTTCCCGTCTTTGGGTTTCCACGTCTGTAAAAAGGTCCGCCTGTTCCTCCTGCTGGGGTATCACGGTGTCTGCCGACACATTTATTCTCCGGATAAGAAGGGCGGGGTCTGCAATCTGGTCAAAGATCTCCAGGAGTCCCCTGGTTATCCGGTGCAATGATGCAGTATGGCTTCCCAGATGCACCAGTCCATGGTCTGCACTGGGGACAGGAGTGCTGTTCTTGTCATATAAGATGTAGAGGGAGAACTGCTCAGAAGCCAGGTTCTTTGCCACCAGATCCTGTGCCAGATCTTCCGCCATCTCCCGCACCACAAGCCGGGCCTTGTCATAAGGGTAGGGGTGATGCAGCACCTGGCCGGAGCATCAAGTCCCCAGGCATGGTCTATAAGAATCTCTGCATCTATGCCGAAAAGCTTGTAGATCAGAGCCTCGTTCTGCATGGACCTGAGGGCGATGTCACCCATGGTACGCATGCCATGCCGCTCAAGGCGGGCTGCTGTCCCCCTGCTTATGCGCCAGAAGTCGGTTATAGGCCGGTGCTCCCAAAGGGTTTTCCTGTAGCTCTCCACAGTGAGCTCTGCAACCCGCACTCCGTTTTTGTCCGGGGGTGAATGTTTTGCCACTATGTCCATGGCAACCTTGCATAAGTAAAGATTGGGGGCAATGCCTGCCGTGGCTGTTATCCCGGTCTCGGCCAGAACGCTCTTTATAACGGTGCGGAGCAGGGTCTGGGCATCGGTATGGTACAGGGAAAGGTATGATGTGGCATCGATGAACACCTCATCTATGCTGTAGACATGGATGTCGTCGGGGCTGAAGTAGTTTAAGTAGATACCGTAGATGCGGGCAGAGTACTCCATGTACAGGGCCATGCGGGGCACTGCAGTTATGTACTCAAGCTTTCTGCCGGTGCGGGCCTCAATCTCTCTTACTTTCTGCACCACCTCGAAAAGTCTGCAGCGCCCCTTGAGTCCCCGGGCCTTGAGGGAAGGGGTCACTGCCAGGCAGATAGTCTTCTCTGTCCTGGACTGGTCAGCCACCACCAGGTTTGCGGTCAGGGGGTCCAGCCCCCGCTCCACGCATTCCACCGAGGCGTAGAAGGACTTGAGATCTATGGCAAAATATACGCGCTCCATGGTTCAAGCATAGAGCAAGCGGTGTGTCATACAGTGATACACAAAAAACTTGCTGTTGTATGTTATTTATGATAAATCTGCTGAAGTTCTTCTTTGATAGAATTCTTCTTTGATTTAAGAGGGAACAGGAAGCTCCGTTTCTCCTTGAGTGCTTCATGCCGTTTCCTCAACTGCTCCTTGAGAAGCTCATACTTGATCTCCATCTGCTTTTCCTTGGCAAATTCCTTGATTCGGGTCGAAATCTTGAAAGTGTAGCATACATCGATGGTGAACACCCCATAAAAGAATCCGATGACAAAGCAGAATGACAGATGTCCTGTGAACCAGTAGAGCCATTCCAGTATCCGCGGATGTATCAGGAAGTAGTATACTGCGCTCAATATATACCAGTAGAATGTGTACTGGAGGCATATGATGCCCTGTATATTGAACTTGTTTTTACTGTAATCCCACAGCTTTATGTGCATTCCTTTTATAAAGATGAGACCTGCTATATATTCCATGGCTGTTATGCACAGAGCCATCATGATAAAGAGTATTGTTTCCCGGATCCACCGTTCTGAGACTTCTGAGACATTGATAAAAGATAGTGAAAAGAGGGTACAGAGACTTAAGCCGTACAATGGAAGATAAGGGCCGTTCAGAAAACCAGGGTTCAGCCATTTCCGTTCTGGATTGTTTTTAGAGAAGAAACGACGCCAGAATAATTCAATAGCCCAGCCGAAAAGACTGCCGACAAAGAAAAGAAATGTGAGTACCAGAAAAATGCTCATATAATAATGATATGGACAGGGGTTTCATTTGTCAACTTCATCGAAGATGCCGGCATCGCGCCTGTGCTCCACGATGTGGAAATAGAGATAGCGCATCAGCAGGGTGGAGGGGAACCAGCATATGGCCAGAAGCACGGTGAATATAAAGCCTTTAACCAGAATACGCATGTTTATGATGAACGATACATCGTACCCTTTGTTAAAGAGGTAGAAGTAGAAGGGCTGCAGGATGTGCTCCTGGCTCCAGGCCATCACCGGAGGATAGATAAAATAGAACACTCCAAGGGGGAGTATCATCAGGGTCATAGCCCAGCGGAAATAGCGTCTGAAGTTCCTGTCCCTGAAGTCTATCACGAGAGTTGCCGGCTTGTTATTTAAGGTGCTGGATTATGCTGATTCTGAATCCGGAGGGGGAGATCATCATGGCAGCTTTGGAAGTCTTTGTACCTACGGTTTCATCGCCGTAGAGATTCTTGAACCCATGCTCCTTAAGTATTTTATATGCCTCATCAAAATTGTCCACATTCATGCGTATGCCTACCATATCACAGGGAATGTCGGCATCTGACTGCAGCAGGTCCAGATGAAAGCCATTGGCATTCTTCATGCGGATGATCTTGTCATTCCTGTCGGCAATCTCGATTCCATCTTTTGTATGGCTCCTTTCAAAGCCTAATTCCTCAAAGACCTTGATAATATCATTGGCTTGCTTTGTATCAATGAACGGGTCAAATGATGTGATTTTCATATTAAGTCCTCCTTTATCACTATCCTATAGAAAGGCTGTCCTGTCAACAATTTGCATCTGGATTTTCATATTCGTTTTTATGCCTTTCGTACCTTTGTCTGGCCTTTTCCTCGGTCTTCCTTATCAGTTCAGAGTAGCCCTTGAGGGCGGCGAATGGGGCAAATATCTTTGCCCTCTGCTCCAGCGGCATCCTGATACGTCCTGGCGATCCTTTCCATTCGTAACCTATGATTCCTTCATAGCGGTTTATCATGTCCTTTTGCCTCCTGTCTGCTTTTCAATGATAGGGCAGGGGTGTCGCAAATAATGATACCCCTTTAAAAATAAATGAAAAAAAATAAAAAATTTCTGTTGACACAAAAAACGAAGTATTGTATATTGATGACAGTTAGCATATGCTAACTAATAGAAGTGGTACCTAAGGATACATTTGAAGCCTTTCATTTTCATGTCTTTGGCTGTCTGGCTGCGTTGCTCCAGGCAGCCATTTTTTTGCTCTTGACCAGTAAATCCTTTTCTTATAAAATATCTGCTGTTGATAATGAACTTATAAAGGAGAATATAATGTCAAAAGCACACAGAGGAGCAGGCGTAAGAGAACTTCCAAAGAGCGGAAGAGGTGATTGCCCGGTATGTAAGAGAACTGGTGTCAAGACTCTCTATGAGATCGAAGCCAACTCCAAGAAAGTAAAGATCTGCAAGATTTGCAAAGCATCCATTGCCAACGGTAAGATGAAGGAGCAGGTGGCTGCCCTCTAAGGCTTTGCACCGTTTTGTATCAGAAAGGCGATCTGGAGACAGGTTGCCTTTTTTTTTTACCCTTGCTTTTTTGCTATAATATATATATTCTACTAACATGGACGCACAGAACGGCATTACATTATATATCCAGTCTGGAATTATCCCTTTCCGCCGGAAGGATGACCATATAGAGGTTCTTCTCATCACAAACAAGAAGAAGGACAAATGGGGCATCCCGAAAGGGCTGGTGGAGGAGAGGCTCTCTGCCTCTGAATCTGCCCAGAAGGAGGCCTTTGAGGAGGCCGGCATCTACGGCAGGATATATAAGCCATCCTTAGGTAAGTATTCCATCAGGAAGTGGGACGGCAAGTGCCGCATAAAAGTGTTTGCCATGGAGGTTGCTCAGATTCTTGACAAGTGGCCGGAGGATATACTCCGCAAGCGTGAATGGTATACTGTGGAAGAGGCTGCCGGCATGGTTAAGAACAAGAAACTGCAGGCCATGATCCAGGGCCTTCCTGAATATCTGGAGGATTGACTATGGATATTAAGAACCTTGCCAACCAGACTATCCTTCCTATAAAGCCCTATGTGCCTGGGAAGTCGGTAAAACAGGCCCTTTCCGAGATAGACCTGCCGGAAGTCTACAAGATGGCTTCCAACGAGAATCCGAGGGGTGCTTCCCCCAAAGCCAAGTCCAGGTATCTGGAACTTGCTGACCAGCTCCATATCTATCCTGAGATCTATGACCGTGAGCTTCTGGATGCCTTTGCCGCAAAGCTGGGCTGCTCCAGAGATAACATTACACTGAGCAACGGCGGTGACGGAATTATCTACAACATGGGAATGGCTGTCCTGAACCCTGGTGACGAGACCATCATCCCGGAGATAACATTTGCAGTATACGAGACAATAACCCGCATAATGCACGCTGTTCCGGTATTCTCTCCTATGAAGAATAGTGCCATAGACTTAGATGACATCTATTCCCGCATCACAGACAGGACCAAGATTATCTTCATCTGCAACCCTAACAACCCTACAGGACAGTGCCTGCCCCCTGACAAACTGAAGGAATTTCTCAGGAAAGTGCCTGAAAATATCTTTGTCTTCCTGGACGAGGCTTATATAGATTTCACCGAGCCTGAGTACAACATCGGCTCTGTAGAGCTGCTTAAGGGAGGAATGAAAAACCTTTTCATACTCCGCACATTCTCCAAGGTATACGGCCTTGCAGGGGTGCGCATAGGTTTCGGTATAGGAGATCCTGAACTTATCTCCCTTATCTCCAGGGTAAAGCCTCCGTTCGATCTCTCCATAGTGGCCGAGAACATTGCAGCCGAGGCCCTCGCAGACGACGAATTCTACAACCGCACTGTGTCAGAGACTGCGGCAGAGAAAGCATACTACTATGCCGAGCTGGACAAGCTGGGACTTTCATATTTCAGGAGCCAGACCAACTATATTCTCATCGATGTGAAGATGGATGCCAAGAAAGCGGCTCAGGCCCTGATGGAGCAGGGTATTATAGTGCGTCCTGCCGCAAGCTACGGATTTCCTACCTGTATCCGCATAACCATTGGGCAGCATCGGGAAAATGAACTCTTTTTCAAGGCTCTTGGAAA
The DNA here is from genome assembly GCA_902787125.1 of uncultured Spirochaetaceae bacterium. GTDB lineage: Bacteria > Spirochaetota > Spirochaetia > CADAEX01 > CADAEX01 > CADAEX01. Next base: position 4,448 of record CADAEX010000039.1, on the reverse strand, counting down.
ACTGATGGTATGACGAGAAAGCTCCTTTTCCTGTTCATTCTGCTTACTGTTCTCCTTATTTCTCCTGTCTATGCAACTCTCCATGACAAGAGTGATGATATTATAACAATGACCAACCTCACAGTATGGGGAATGAACTATGGCATAGGATACAAGGGATTCTCCATCCTGGAAAAACGTGACACTATCCTTTGGCTTTTTGCCGGTGCCCGGGTTACAGATCTGTATTATTTCCGCGATGCCAATGATGATAATCTGGATGTAGAGATGTCTGACTATGATGACCTGTTGTTCTGGTCTGCCCATGTAAACTGGGGAGCAGGCTTTTCCCAAGGGCTTATAGATGATCCCCGCAAAAATACTGATCTGCTCTATTTCTCCATCTTCTATAAAGGGGTGAGGGAATGGTACAGGGAGGATAATGATTATTTCTTCGAGGGTGACAGACCGGACCGTCATGGCCTTCTGCAGAACTCTGTGATACTTGAGCTTGCTGTGGACAGCGTGCTGGCAGACAGGGAGTCGGGTATGAGGAAGGGATTCTTCACCAATGCCACCTTTGAATATGCTCCAAATGCTTTCTTCAACAGCTATTTAGGCGATGCCGATTTCCGCAAGTACTATGCCCAGTTCAAGTTCTTTGTACCGATGCATGAATTTGCTCCAGAGAGCAAATTTGCCTGTGTCTATTTCGGAAACTCAAGCATGGTGGACTATGTGGAAGGGGCGGAAATCCCGATCTATGCAAGACACCATATAGGTTCCCTTAATGTTTACAGCGGCCTTGGGGGCCTTATAAGGGGCTATGAGTCCTACCGGTTTGATTCGGGACTTAAACTGGCAAACCGCAGCGAGATCCGCCTCCTTCTTAAAAAGATTCCTATCGAGTCTATGTTCAGGGGAAGTGCTTTCCTGCGGTTCAGCGGAATCACCTTCTTCGACATGGGCTACTACGGCTTCCTGGCCGGGGCTGATGACGGATTCATCTGTTCATGCGGATTTGGTGGACTAATATCATTTATGGATATAATATCTATATCAGGATATATTGCATTCCCTCTGGCGGAGGAACGTCTTGACCGCAAGCGGGTGGTGCCGGTCCTTGGATTCAGTTTTAAATTTTAGTTTTGGAGGTTTTTATGGAAAAAGGGAGAGAGACGCTGGGAAGCCGCTTAGGTTTCCTTTTCCTCTCGGCAGGATGTGCAATCGGACTGGGAAACGTATGGCGGTTCCCGTTCATCGCAGGAAAGTACGGTGGAGCAGCATTCGTGCTCATGTACCTTGTATTCCTTGTAATCTTCGGCCTTCCTATCATGGCGGCAGAGTTTGCTGTAGGACGTGCATCACGCAAGAGCGTGGCCCAGTCCTTCAAGACCCTTGAGCCTGCTGGAACCAAATGGCATATCTTCGGCTATTTCGGCGTGGCTGGAAACTATCTTCTCATGATGTTCTACACCACAGTAGCCGGTTGGATGTTATATTACTTCTTCGCCACCGCGTCTGGAATGCTCGCCGGTCTCAATCCTGACCAGGTAGGGGCCTTCTTCGGCGGTGTGGTATCCAATCCTTCTCTCCAGATCTCCTGGATGATCATCGTAGTCCTCATCGGCTTTGCAGCCTGCTTCTTCGGTCTCCAGAAGGGTGTTGAGAAGATAACTAAGTTCATGATGTCCGGTCTTCTGGTCATCATGCTTCTCTTGGTGTTCCGTTCAGTTACACTCAAAGGTGCGGGTGATGGTCTTTCCTTCTACCTTAAGCCTGATTTCGGCAACATGGTGGAGAACGGTCTTTGGGAAGCAGTCTATGCAGCCCTGGGCCAGGCATTCTTCACCCTCAGCCTCGGAATCGGCTCCATGGCTATCTTCGGAAGCTATATCGACAAGTCCAGAAGCCTTACAGGCGAGTGTATCAACATTATCGGTCTTGATACCTTTGCAGCACTTATGTCCGGTTTCATCATCTTCCCGGCCTGCTTTGCATTCGGTGTGAACCCGGGTGCCGGCCCTGGCCTTATCTTTGTCACACTGCCTAACATCTTCAACCAGCTGGCAGGCGGAACATTCTGGGGAGCTCTCTTCTTCCTGTTCATGAGCTTTGCTGCCCTGACAACTGTAGTTGCAGTATTCGAGAACATCGCTGCTTTCATGATAGACCGTGGTGTTCCAAGAAAGAAGGCTGTAATCATCAATGTAGTGCTTATGATAGTTCTCTCTGTTCCATGTGCCCTGGGCTTCAACGTATGGTCAGGCTTCCAGCCTCTGGGACCTGGCACAGGCGTCCTTGACCTTGAGGATTTCTTTGTAAGCAACAACCTGCTTCCTATCGGAGCCCTGATTTATCTGGCATTCTGCTGCACCAAGATGGGATGGGGATGGGACAACTTCATTGCCGAGGTTGATGCAGGAAAAGGTCTTAAGTTCCCTAAAGGCAAGGCTATCCGATTCTACCTTACCTATGTAGTACCTGTTGTCATCATAGTTATCTTTATCGCAGGATACTGGAACATCTTTAAACCGCTTATCATGGGTAAGTGATCAACCCTTTTTGATTGGTTTTAGCGGCATAGCTGGCTTTCAGCTGGTTATGCCGTTTTTTTTTGCATTCAAAACAATTGACAGCTTTAAAAAGTTAGTTTAAAATAAAGTCAACTTTAAATTAAACTTAAAATTGAGGCAATTATGGCATATATTCACCGTTCGTTGGAAAGAAAATTCATCAAGATGAGCAGTGCTTTCAAGGTCGTTATGGTCACTGGAGCACGGCAGGTAGGCAAGTCTACTATGCTTAAGCATCTGGCACAGGATACAGGGCGGGTCTATGTCTCTATGGATGACACAGATGTCAGGGAATTGGCAGAAAGAGATCCGAAACTGTTTTTCCAGATGTATAAGCCCCCGATTCTCATTGATGAAGTACAGAAAGCTCCAGTTCTGTTCGAACAGATTAAGATCATTTGTGACGGGAATGATAAGCGTGGGCAGTTCTGGCTGACCGGTTCCCAAAGCAAAAAGCTGCTTAAGCAGGCCGGTGATTCTCTTGCCGGCAGAATCTGTGTCCTTAAGATGTATAGTCTGTCTGCAAAAGAACTTGAAGAAAGGCCAGATGATATTCTGGAAGATTTTGCGTTCTCATCGTTGCAGGAGCGAAGCAGGAATTACCCTGATAACAATATTCTGGATGTCTATACCCGCATATGGGAAGGGGGCATGCCTGATATGATTTCTATGGATGCGGAACTTCGCCGTGAATACTGGAATTCATATATTGATACCTATCTTATGAGAGATGCCGTAGATGACAACGGAATTCAGGATGCAGAGGGGTTCAGAAAGATTCTTAGAGCATGCGCAGCATTTTCAGGGGAACTGATAAATTATAATGACCTAGGAAACGCTGCTGGTGTATCTGGGGTGACAGCAAAAGAATGGGTAAAAGTTCTTCAAACAATGGGGATTATCTTCTTGCTGGAGCCATATTTTAATAATGAAGTTAAACGTATGGTAAAGACACCCAAACTCTATTTTTGCGATACTGGGCTATGTGCATTCCTGTCCTCCTGGACAAGCCGCGATACTCTGATGAATGGTGCGGCGTCCGGCCACTATCTTGAGAATTATGTTATATCAGAACTGCTGCGGAATGTATCTTATGGCGAAAAGAAGGTAAATATAAATTTCTATCGGGATACAAACCAGAAAGAGATTGATTTGATAGTGGAAATGGATGGAGTACTGCATCCGTTTGAGATAAAACGTGCTGCATCACCTGACAGAAGGATTATCAGGAGTTTTTCGTTGCTTCAAAAAAGCAGAAAAGACATTGGTGCAGGGGGCATTATCTGCATGGCTGAAAAACCATTTCCAATCGACAGTATAAATAGTTTGATTCCTGTGAATCTAATATAAATTATTGAAAATAGGCATATTCCTATGTATAATAAAGAAGTAAATTATGAATTCAGTTATGACCCCGGAAGAAAAAGCAAGAGTTAAAATTGATAAGCAGCTGATCAGTGCCGGTTGGGATATTGTCTCTCGCAATGAGTATGTCCCACAGAGTACATCTGCTGTGAAAGAAGCCCTTATGCAGGGAAACACCGAGAGCGACTATCTGCTTTTTGTGGACGATAAAGCTATTGCTGTAGTTGAGGCAAAGAGGGAAGAAAATCCACTTGGAGTAGATGTCCAGGCTCAGGCCGAAGGCTATGCTTTGAACCCACAGAAGTGGTATGGTCTTTGGTTCCCAAATAAGATTCCTCTTGTATATCTAGCCAATGGAAAGAAAATATACTTCAAGAATATGCTGAAGCCTGACAGCGATTATGTAGAGCTGTCGGAGATGCATTCTCCCAAAAAGATGCTGCAGCTGGTAGGTAAGACTTCTGAATATGGTGCTCTGCCGCGTCTTGAAAAACGTGGCCTACGTGATTGCCAATACCGGGCTGAAAT
>CADAEX010000038.1 GCA_902787125.1 uncultured Spirochaetaceae bacterium | reverse complement strand
CCGTCCTGGAGATAGATGACCTGCTTGGTATAGCTGATGATGGCAGAAGCATCGGAAGCCAGGAACATCTCGCCATCCCCCACTCCCATGATAAGTGGAGAACCGTTTCTGGCTCCCACCAGCATATCAGGGTGGTCCTGGTGCATCACAACCAGTCCGTAGGTTCCCTTGAGAAGACTTAAAGTCTCCAGGACTGCCTTGGTAAGATCTCCCTTGTAGCACTGCTCGATAAGGTGTGCAATAACTTCTGTATCTGTGTCAGACTTGAGGGAATGCCCTTTGTCCTTGAGAAGCTCCCGGAGTTTCTCGTAGTTCTCAATGATTCCGTTATGAACTATAGCAATTTTGCCGCTGCAGTCGGTGTGAGGATGTGCATTAACCTCGGTCACGCCGCCGTGGGTTGCCCATCTGGTATGCCCTATTCCATTATGGCCGAAAGGACGTGGGGGAACAACTGCAAGGAGATTCTTGAGCTTGCCTGTGGACTTGATGATCTTGAACCCCTCTGGAGAGTCCACACAGATTCCGGCAGAGTCATAGCCTCTGTATTCAAGTCTCTTCAGCCCTTCCAGAAGAACTTCTGATGATGGTTTTTTACCTACGTATCCGATAATTCCGCACATTTGCACGCTCCCAGTATGTTTTCTACTTATTTTATCGGCAAAATAAAAATTTTTTTTAAAAATTGAAGCAAAATTGCATTTTTTGGTGTGTATAAGGTCAGGAGGATAATATGACAGTACATTTTTTTAATGTTCCGCTGGTATTTCTAGCCCTGCTCAGTGCATGCACACCGCTGCCGGCAGAAAAGAAACCGGCCCAGAGCACAGCTGCCCCGCCTGTGGCCACCGAGGTATTGAACAGCTCCCCAAACCTGATAACTCTTAAATTTGACAAAGAGATATCGGCAGATCCGGCAAACTTCATGATTGTGCCGGAAATCGGCATAGCCTCGGTGGAGTGCCGCGGACAGACTGTGGATGTCTACCCTGCCCAGGCTCTGAATGCGGGAGAGGAGTACTTTATAAAAGGAACAGTCCAGGATTCAAAGAAAAACTCCACATCCTTCGGTATGACATTCTTCGGCTACAATCCCGACCTGCCCATTCTGGTCATAAACGAGTTCACCACCAACGGATCCGGCAGACATCCCGACACAGTGGAGCTTTACGTTGAAAAAGGGGGCAACGCCGCAGGAATAACCCTTTTCGGCGGTACAAAGACCACATTCCAGGACAAGTTTGTTCTTCCTTCTTTTCATGTTGAGAAAGGAGACTATTTACTTATTCATCTAAAACCACAGGGAATAGAGACTGAAGTGGACGAGAAGGAAAAAAAAGATGTGGCCAAGGGTTATGATTCAAGCGACACAGCCTGGGACTTCTGGGTGCAGGGAGGAAACGGCCTTTCGGGAAACAACGGTGCCATAACCCTGTATACCAACCCCTATGGCCAGCTGATAGATGCAGTCCTCTATACAAACCGCATCTCAGAATCGGATGAAAACTACAGAGGTTTCGGCAGCGCCAAGTTCATGCTCCAGGCCGACGAGGTAGCCGATGCAGGTGGTTGGAAATTTGAAGGAGAAGAAATATCCCCTGAAGACTGCATCTGGTCTGCCGACTCCACCGCCACCCGTTCCATATGCCGTTCCAGCACTTCAGAAGATACTGACAGCAAGGAAGATTGGCATACGGTACCAACTTCTAAATTCTCGTTTGGAAAGAAGAACAGCGATGAAATATATATAAAAAATTAATGCAAAATATAAATATTGCGAAAAAAGATGTTTCATTTTTTCTGTTCTATGGTATAATTCGGATAATAAGGAGTATTTATGGAAACTATGAACTTTGGCTTTATTTCGGTTCTTCCACCGATTATCGCCATCGCCCTGGCTCTTATAACCAAGGAGGTTTACTCCTCCCTGTTCATCGGTATCCTTATCGGTGGAGCCATCTATGCCGGAGGATCATTCACAGTATTCTTCGAGCATGTTCTGCAGGATGGAATGGTATCCCAGCTTTCTGACAGCTGGAATGTCGGCATTCTCATCTTCCTCGTCATCTTGGGAATTATGGTTTGCCTTATGAACAAAGCAGGCGGATCTGCAGCTTTCGGAAACTGGGCAAAAAAACATATCAAGACTAAAACCGGTGCACAGCTGGCAACAATCGCCCTTGGTATCCTGATCTTCATCGACGACTACTTCAACTGTCTTACAGTGGGCAGTGTAATGAAACCTGTAACAGACAACTACAAGATCTCCAAGGAGAAGCTGGCATACCTTATCGATGCAACCGCAGCTCCTATATGTATCATCGCACCAATCAGCTCATGGGCCGCAGCAGTTGCAGGATTTGCACCTGAGGGACAGAACGGTATCGCCCTCTTCTGCAGTGCTATCCCTTATAACTTCTATGCTCTGTTCACAATCGGCATGATGATTATCCTCTCCATCTTCAGCCTGGACTTCGGACCAATGAAGAAGTTCGAGGCAGCTGTTGAAAGAGTCACACAGAAATCTTCAGACAGCGAGATCATAGCTATCGGAAATGGCAAGGTTATCGATCTGGTATTCCCAATCATAATCCTTATTGTAATGTGCGTTCTCGGAATGATCTACACCGGCGGATTCTTTGCTACCGGCGAGGACAAGTGCGGCTTTGTCGATGCATTTGCAAACAGCGACGCATCAGTAGGTCTGGTAATCGGTTCCATGGCAGCACTTATCATAACCCTGATCTTCTACCTGCCAAGAAAGGTCCTTTCCTTCAAGGAATGCATGTCTTGTATTCCAGAGGGTTTCAAGGCAATGGTTCCAGCTATCCTTATCCTGTCTCTGGCATGGACTCTCAAGGCTATGACAGACAGCCTGGGAGCAGCAGACTATGTAGCAGGTGTTGTAGGACAGAGCGCTGCAGGATTCAAGAACTTCCTCCCAGCAATCATCTTCCTCATTGCATGCGGTCTTGCATTTGCAACAGGAACATCCTGGGGAACCTTCGGCATTCTTATTCCTATCTGCATCGCAGCATTCCCAGACGCTGGAGACCCGATCCGGATCATCTCCATCTCTGCTTGTATGGCTGGTGCAGTTTGCGGTGACCACTGCTCACCTATCTCCGATACAACAATCATGGCTAGTGCCGGTGCTCAGTGTAACCACGTGAACCATGTGGCAACACAGCTGCCGTATGCAATCTCTGTTGCAATCATCTCATTCATCACATACATCTTCGCTGGATTCATAAAGAATGCATTCGCCTCCATCATCTTCGGACTGGTGATCCTGATTGCATTCCTCCTCTACATGAGAAAGAGAGAAGCAGCTAAATAATTGCTGTCATCCTGAAACAAGTTCAGGATGAGGCATAAAAAAAGAGCAGCATGAAAGCTGCTCTTTTTTTTGTCCTGCCCTATCAGAAAGGACCGCTTATAAGACCGTAGCCTTTATCAGGCAGGTAGCTGTAAAGATAGTAAGAGGAGAATCTTTTTCCTCCCGTGTTAACTACTCCCGGAACCACCTGGAATTCACCGCCGAAGGTTCCATCACTCTGGATACCCCAGATATATTCAGCCTTTCCATCTACCCTGAGCCCCTCTCCGCCCTTGGTAAGAGTTGGCCATTTATCAGGTGCACCCTTGATATTGTTGTTTATGACAACTGATGTCTTTGCCCGTTCTCCTGAGGAATCCAGAAGCATGATACGGTATGTGCCGCTGGGCAGAGCATCTTCGGGTACAGGCATAGTGATGAAATTGCTTCCCATCCACAATTCGTTCTCCCCATACTTCTCCAGCCTGAGATCTTTGCCGGAGATTTCCCAGTACAGCTGATGCTCGTCGTTTATGACATACATCTTGTCCATATCGTCAACACCGTCATCATCTGATGCCATGACGAAAATAGTGAGGGCCTGGGAATTCTTGCCAGTATTCTGGTCGTGCATAAGGTTTATCTGCCAGAAAGTCTGGCTTATCTTTGGAGCACTCTCAGAACAGCTTCCTAGAATCAGGGTGAGGCATAAGAGAAAAATCAGTTTATTCAATATAGAGTTCCGCATTCTCCACCGGCTTTGCATAGGCTCCAAGGACATAAGGCAGGGTTGTCTGAGGAATCCGTCTGAACCGGGCCATGAACTTATCCCTGTAATCCTTTGTATACTGCTTAACATATTTGTCTGTATTGTTCATTATATCGTATGCCAGATAGTTGCAGGGCCACAGCCTGTAATGTGTAAGGATAAAGTCGTCGATAGCCTGGGCAACTTCCTTGGCATTCTTCCATTCTTCCCTGTAAAGTGGTTTTCCAAAGGCAATATGGACTCTTCCCTTCTTGTTCTGGATTCCCATGACTATGCTTATGAAATCTTCGTTCTTACGCTTCTCATAGGTTTCGCCCTTGAGAGATTTCTCCATACGCCGGGCAGCTTCCCTGGCCTTCAGCCTGTCGCAGGGGTCAAACTCATAGGATACAGCCACGGGAATTATATTAAGGCTGTTTATATAGTCGGAGAAAGTCAGTCCGGTCTGGCGGTTGCACAGGGCAAACATCTTTATTATGGCCGGATTGGTTTTATCATCCCCATCCTTGGCTCTTCCTTCCCTCTGGGCAATCCAAACAGAATCCTTGTTATAGATTGTCTCCCGGATATATCTGGAAAGTGTCATGGAGGACTTAAGCTGTGCCAGAGGCTCAAGACCACGCTGCACAATAAAAGCCTTGTTTATTCTGATGGCATCTGCAACCTCGCGGCTTGAAAGGAGGTTGTCACCGAATGCAGTCTGGAAGCTGGGGAATCCTTTTCTTAGAAGCATATAGTCTGCCACCACCGGATCCATTGCTATATCCCTATGGTTGGAGACAAACAGGTAATGTTTTCCGGACTCCAGGTTCTCGCTTCCCTCGGATGTCAATTCAGACATTGTCCCTTTGACCACAAGGCTGATAAGCCGTTCCAGGATAAGAGCATGAAGCTCGTCAGAAGTCTTTACCCCTTTGACAAGCCATTTAAGATACCAGTGGCAGAGTGTATCTACCACCGGTGCAAAAAACTCAGGAAATGCCGGCCACGCCTGACGGCGGAACACAGTCACCAGGTTCTTGTTAGCCAGAAGCCGTGCAAGGGCATCGGTAAATTCCTTTCCCTCATACGGTCGTATGTCGGCAAATTCATCAACAGCAGTCTCTTCCAGCTTTAAATCACTCATTTTCAAGCCTCTTTAGGAGCAGGTGCCGGGAACAGTGCAGCCCGGACTTTTCCATCAATTTCTGCAAACAGATCCGGATTGGATTCCAGGAACTGCTTGGTGTTCTCCTTTCCCTGGCCTATCTTCTCGCCATTGTAGGAGAACCAGCTTCCGCTCTTCTGGATTATGTCAAAGGCCATTGCTGCATCTATCAGAGCGGCAGATACGGAAATTCCTTTGCCGAACATAATCTCAAGCTCTGTCTTCTTGAAAGGAGGAGCCATCTTGTTCTTGACAACTTTGACCCGCACCCTGTTCCCGATGACATCATCGGCACCTTTGTCGATGGTCTCTATCTTGCGCACTTCCATTCTGATGGATGAGTAGAATTTAAGGGCATTTCCACCAGTAGTTGTCTCCGGGTTGCCGAACATGACACCGATCTTCATACGCAGCTGGTTGATGAAGATAAGACAGGTGTTTGACTTGGCAAGAATACCGGTGAGCTTCCTGAGGGCCTGGCTCATAAGGCGGGCCTGGAGTCCCATGTGGGAATCTCCCATGTCTCCCTCAATCTCTGCCTGAGGAGTAAGGGCTGCAACCGAGTCTATGACTATGATATCAACTGCACCTGAACGTACCAGAGATTCTGCAATCTCCAGAGCCTGCTCGCCGGTATCAGGCTGAGATACCCACAGCTCGTCGGTGTTTACCCCAAGGTTTGCGGCATACACTGGATCCAGTGCATGCTCTGCATCAATAAAGGCGGCAATACCTCCCTGCTTCTGACTTTCTGCTATAGCGTGAAGCGCCAGGGTGGTCTTTCCGGAGGATTCAGGACCATAGATCTCAATAATCCTTCCCTTAGGATAACCGCCGATTCCCAAAGCAGCATCCAGTGTCAGCGCACCGGTAGGAATAACCTGCACCCCTGCATTGGCTGCCTTGTCTCCCAGCTTCATGATGGAGCCTTTTCCAAACTGTTTTTCCATCTGGAGTCTTACAGCTTCCAAAGCCATTGCTTTTTCATCGTTTCCTGTTTTCTTTTCTTTACTCATACAAGCCTCCTAAATGGTTAAACACACTTTTTGTTCATTTTGCTTCAATTTTACAACAAATTTTTTAAAAAATCTATCAAAAATCTTTAAAGGAATCCAGAAGAATGGTCACAGGACCATCATTTATATAAGAAACATGCATATCGGCTCCGAACTGGCCAGATGCTGTCTTAATCCCCTTCTCCTTAAGCTCATGCAGAAAGCGCTGGTAATAGAGATTCCCTTTCTCATTTCCCGCAGCCTCTCCATAAGAGGGTCTTCTCCCATGTCTGGCATCGCCGAACAGAGTGAACTGGGAAACAACAAGAATCTCTCCCCCTGTGTCCAGCAGAGAAAGATTCATTCTCCCCGCATCATCCGAAAAAATTCTAAGGTTTATGACCTTATCTAAAATATAATCAAAATCCTTGTCAGTGTCATCTTTGTGCACCCCAAGGTAAACCAGAAGTCCTCTTTCTATTTCACCTATGCACTGACCATCAACCAGAACCCGGGCATCCGACACCCTCTGCACTACAGCCCTCACATTACCTCCCCTGTCTGACAGGTGACTGCAAGAATCACAGTGATTGTCAGAGCAATGAACAGAATACCGCCTGCTATTCCAACCTTGGCAAGATACTTTCTGCGATTATCCCTGCAGGGTAACAGGCTGCGGCATTTTTTCAAGGTAAGAAGGCCTGCAAGCTGTCTGCTGTCGGTTGAATTGATAAAATCAAGCCCTTCTTTCGCATAGATGTCATCCGGATTATTGTGAAGTATATGCAGCCAGATACGGACCGCATCTGCAGTTTCTCCCCTTTTCAGATGCAGAACCGCAATTCCGTACATAAGTTCATTTGCTGCGGGATTGATTTGAAGCGACCGCTGGAGATAGGAACTGGCACGGATGAAATCTCCGGTATACAGAGAGGAGTATCCCAAATAGCTGTAGAACTTCCAGTCGTCCCGGTGCTCAAACACCTGGGGTTCAAGTATACGGATAACCTTTTCAAAGTTACCCTGCCGGAAATACTTGGCCGCAGAAATCATAAATCAGATATCCAGCTTAAGATCGCCCGGCTGTATCCAGCCTTTCTTACGCATGAATGATGCAAACAGCAGTGTAAGAACTGCAGGAGCAGCTACATGGACAATAAGAATCTCGGCCAGAATAATTCCGCTGCCTATACCTGCCGCAGACATGGTCTGATAAGTTACAATCTGTCCCACAAGACCGGAGGTACCCATTCCACTCCCCACAGGACCGCAAAGGATTCCCAACACCTTGCTGGAGACAGGTCCAAGAACAGCACTGGCAAGGATAGGTGGCAGCCATACAATAGGCTTTCTCACTATATTAGGCATCTGGAGCATGGATGTTCCGATACCCTGGGCAAAAAGTCCGCTTATTCCGTTGTCCCGGAAGCTCATTACCGCAAAGCCTATCATCTGTGCAGAACAGCCTGCAACTGCGGCACCGCCGGCAATGCCGGAAAGGCCGAGAATAATTCCAAGAGCTGCAGAGCTGATAGGCAATGTAAGGCACATTCCCATTATTACAGAGACAAGGATTCCCATGATCACGGGCTGCTGTACTGTAGCCCAGTTGATAAGGGCACCTACCGCTGTCATGAACTTGGAGATAGGTGGCCCGACCCAGAGCCCTACAAGAGCTCCTGTGACAATGGTCACAACAGGGGTGATAAGGATATCAAGCTTTGTACGGCCCGACACCAGATGGCCCAACTCAATGCCCACAAAGGCTGCAATGAAAGCACCAAGGGGCTCGCCGGGACCTTTAAGTGTCAGAGCACCGCCTGCAAAGGCAGCGCCGCTTAAGATGGAACTGGCAAATGCACCGGCAAGACCTGCTACAGCTGCCGAAATAGTAACCAGCGGTGACTCTTTGAACTTATATGCGACACCAACTGCGATTCCCGCGCCGGTGAGTCCCTTGGCCACATTGGCAATACTTATGACTGTCTTGCCTACAGAACCCCCTAAAAGAGTTCCTATCTGGGCCAGAATAGTTCCTACAATCAGTGTTGAGAAAAGGCCCAGAGCCATTCCTGATAATCCGTCGATAAACACATGGTATGCAAACCTGGATATAATATTTTCTGATCTAGTACCGCTCATGGCTTAAAGGTATTATATAAATATAAATAATTCAAGTAGCAACAGTTGTGGCCACATCTGCGAAAGTGCCCTCTGTGGCTTTGATAAGGTCGTCGGGAGACAGGATGAGCTGCCTGCCCCGGATACCGGCGCTGATATAGATCTCTTCGAACAATGTGGCTGTCTCGTCAATGAAAAGAGGATACTTTCTCTTCATTCCGATAGGGGAACAACCTCCCCTGATATAGCCTGTAAGCCCCAGGAGCTCTGTCATCTTGACCGGTTTGATCTCCCTGCTGCCGGAGACTGCCCTGGCTTTCTTGAGATTGACCTCCGACTCTGCACTTACACAGAAGACAAAGATAAGGTTCTTATCATTGCGCATCACAATAGTTTTGAATATCTTCTCCGGGGAAACCCCCAATTTTGAGGCAGCCGAAAGAGCATCCAGATTGTCAGGATCCACATCATATCCTGTAACAGAGTATTTTATTCCAAGGCCATCCAGGATACGCATGGCATTGGTCTTCTTTTCACTCATCCTCTCTGCCGCTCTTAGTCTCTCTTATTTCCACATCAAATGGTATGCTGGTCAGACGGAATCTTTTCCGTATCTTATTCTTGATATAGCTGATATAGGCATCGGGAAAACGGTCTGATCTGTTCACAAACAGTATGAACCTGGTAGGGAACACCTCGGGCTGGGTGGCATACCTGATTTTATATCTTATCCCTTTTGCAGCAGGAACAGGATAGTCGTCCACCCACTCCCGCACAGCCTTGTTCAGGTCTGATGTGCTGACTCTGGTAAAGAGCTGCTTCTTAACCTTGAACACTGCATCCAGAAGCTTGTCGATTCTGTTTTTTAACTTTGAACACAGCATCCAGAAGCTTGTCGATTCCCTGCCCCTCTTTTGCGGAAATAGGTACAACAGGGGCAAAATCGAGAATCGGGAACAGGAACTGGAGTCTGTCCTTCATAGCCTGCTCCGCATTGGGCATATGACTTTTCATATCCCATTTATTAAGGACTATGACTACTCCACGTCCTTTCTTAACTATCTGGCTGGCAATCTTCTTATCCTGGTCGGTAAGTCCCTCTGTACAATCCACCATAAGAAGGACAACCTCTGCAAACTCTATGCTGCCTATGGCACGGGTCACAGAATAGTACTCCACATCCTCGGTAACCTTCTTTTTACGGCGGATTCCTGCAGTATCATAGATTGTATATTTTATGTCACGGTAGACAAACTGTCCTTCTATCACATCACGGGTAGTGCCTGGGACATCGGAAACAATGGAGAGGTTCTTTCCGGTAAGGCAGTTTATAAGGGTAGATTTTCCTGTATTCGGTTTTCCTATTATGGAAAGCTTTATCTCGTTGATTCTGGCATTCTCAGCCTGCTCCTGAGCCTCATCTTCCGGCAGATCGTTCTCTGGAGGCAATTTGGCATCCAGGAATTCCCTCATCTTTGAGACAAGTGTATCAATGTTCCTGCCATGGGCAGAGGAGATTCCTATTACAGTCCTGAATCCCAGGGAATGATAATTCCAGATATCGTCATCCTTCTCAGGAGAATCCAGCTTGTTGATCACAAGGAACACCTTGTCTGTATACCTGCGCATAACCTGGATAATGTGCTCGTCTGCGCTGTTAAGCTCTTTTCCCTCCAGAAGAAGAAGGATAAGATCGGCCTCCTCAAGGGTTGAAAGGCTTTTTTCTGTGATAAGAGAGGCGAAACCTTCCTTGGAATAATCTATTCCACCGGTGTCTGTAAGCTTTATCTTCCGTCCTGCAAGATCACAGGTGCCGCTTATGGGATCCCGGGTAACACCAGGTATAGGATCGGTTATGGCCCTGCGTTTCCGCAGAAAACGGTTGAACAGTGTGGACTTGCCCACATTAGGCCTGCCGGCTATGACTACGCAGGGAAATTTTTTTTCAGAGATAGATTCCAAATCTGTCATTGTATTTTGTCCTGAGATATTTATAGATCTTTGTTCCGTTGTCCATCTTCATAATTTCGGCAACTGTCTCCTTGGCCTCGGTGAAGAGCACATTTCTTATGATCTTCTTGATGACCGATATGCTCTGGGAGCTCATGGAAAGCTCATCAATACCCATGCCCAGAAGAACTATGGCACAAAGCGGATCTGCAGCTATCTCTCCGCAGACACTCACTCTTATATCACGCTTTTTTCCAGCATCTATCACCATCTTCAGAAGACGCAGGATAGCAGGATTGAAGGGCTGATAAAGATATGCGACACGCTCGTTGCCCCTGTCCATAGCCATGGTGTATTGGATAAGGTCGTTGCTTCCGATGGAGAAGAATGCAACTTTCTCGGCAAAGGCATCAGCAGCCAGCACTGCAGAAGGAACCTCCATCATCATACCCACAGGAACTTCCTCGTTAATCTTATAACCCTCATTCTTAAGAGAAGCACGCACCTGTGCCGCTATCTCAAGAGCAGACTCAAGCTCCTCCATAGTGGCAATCATAGGGAACATTATCTTAAGGCTTCCATATACAGATGCACGGTAAAGAGCCCGTAGCTGGCATACAAACATATCCTGCTCTGTAAGGCTGTACCTTATACCACGCCAGCCTAAAAGAGGGTTCCGCTCGCTGTTATCCCCATGGTCGGCAAGCATCTTGTCTCCACCGATATCAAGGGTCCGGACTGTGACACTCTGGCCGTTAGCCCGCTCAAGCATCCTCTTGTAGACAGCAAACTGCTTCTCCTCGTCCCTCTGATACTCGTTCTGCATAAGGAGGAATTCGGAGCGGAACAATCCTACGCCGTCTGTTCCAAGGGCTTCCACATTCTCTATCTCTTCAGGGAACTCAATGTTGGCCTTGATAAATACACGTCTGCCGTCATCGGTCTGGGCCACTTTCTGGATATAACGGCGGAGGGACTGGGCAATCTCATGGTTTTTCTCCATGTTCTCGATATAGGCCTCTATTGTGGCTTTATCAGGGTCAATTACAACGTTGCCGCCGTAGCCGTCCACAATTATGGTGCAGTCCCGGTTTGCCTTCTGCAGTATATCCTGGACACCGAGCACTGCAGGAATTCCGAAGGCCCTGGCTATGATTGCTGTATGCGAAGTTCTTCCACCAGCCTCAAGAACAATACCCTTGACCTTGGTCTTGTCCATCACTATGGCATCGGAAGGGAGAATATCCCTGGATACCACAACACACTCCTCGTTAAGGGAAGTAAGGTTACGGAGACACCTGGATGTAAGCTTACCCAGCACACGCCGTGCAATATCCCGGAAATCGCTGATCCGCTCCTTGGCATAGGTGTTCTCAGACAGAGAAAGCTCTCCGATATATTCCTTTATGGATGTGAAGACTGCAGATTCTGCATTGACTTTATATTTTTTCAGATACTTATCTATCTTGCCCCTGAAGTCAGGATCGCTGAGCATCATGATATGGGTGTCTATAAGAAAACTTTCACCGCTGGTCATGATACCGCTGTTGACAACCTTCAGGTTCTCAAGTTCATTCCGGGCATCCTCAAAAGCCTTATCCAGACGGGCAAGCTCATCCTTGATCTGATCAGTCTCAATTTTATATCTGGTGACTGTGATCTTTTCTTCCAGGTAGAGAAATGCCTTTCCGATGTAGATACCAGGCGATGCTGGAATTCCCTTTAATGTTTCCATTATTTTATACTACAAATTTTATGTTATTTACGCAAGTCAGCAATGGTGTCAAGAATTGTCTCGGAGATAGTGTTGAACTCAAGACTGCTGCGTTTCCTGGGATAGTCCATGTTCACATCTATCACCTTCTCTATGCGGCCTGCATTCATGATGGCAACCCGCTTGCCCAGGTATACAGCCTCCGATACATCATGGGTCACAAAAACTATGGTAAGATGCTGCTCCTGATAGAGATGGATAAGCTCATCCTGAAGCTTCTTGCGAAGGAAAGCATCCAGAGCGCTGAAAGGCTCATCCATCAGCATGACATCTGGCTGCCGGCATAGTGCACGTCCTATTGCGGCCCGCTGGGCCATTCCCCCTGAAAGCTGGTTCGGATAAGCATCTATAAATTCCAGGAGTTCAAGAAAAGAGAGGGTTTCGGCCAGCACCTGCTCCTTCTCCTTATTGCTTTTTATATGCTTCATGGCAAGCATAAGGTTCTGCCGCACTGTGCTGCTGTTCAAAAGCCGCGGCTCCTGGAATACAAAGCCGCATCTTCCTGTTCCTTTCTCAAAAGAAATGGATCCCTTGTCGGGAGCCAGAAGCCCCCCTATTATGTGCAGGAGAGTGCTCTTGCCGCAGCCGCTGGGACCTACAACTGTAATGAAGTCGCCATCCTGGATAGAGAGGGAGATATTGTCCACTGCAGTGATAGTCCTATCCTTGAGGACAAATTCTTTTGTTATTCCTGATACAGATATATCACTCACCTTTCACATCCTCCACCCATGGACACAGCTTAGCCAGGATAAGAAGGCACATCTTATCCATAAAAAGTCCCATGACACCTATAGCAATGATACCGGCGTAGACCACATCTGTCTTTGCCATCTCCTCAGCATCAAGAATCATATAACCTATACCGCTGGAAGCTGCTATCATCTCGGCGGCAATCAGGGCACGCCAGCTGTTTCCCAGTGCAAGCCTCAGTCCTGTTATCACTGACGGAGCAGCCTCTGGAATAAGGATATACCGTATTTTCTCAAACCTTGTAAGTCCTAAGGAATCTCCCATCACCAGCAGCTTTTTATCCACATTATTGAGTCCTGAAAGAGTGTTCAGGAATATAGGGAAGAAACAGGAAAGGACAATTAATGCAAGCTTGGAAGCCTCGTCAATTCCGAACCATAGGATCAAAAGCGGAATCATGGCAAGAGGAGGCACATTCCGCAGGAAGTTCATAAGTCCATCGAAGTATGAGAAGAACTTGCGGAAGGTGTGGAACAGCACACCAAGGGGGATAGCAAATATCAAAGTGAGGGAAAACCCTCTGAAGGCCCTGACAAATGAAGTGCTTATATGTCTCTGCAGCTCATCCCGCTCTATAAGCCGCTTGAAAGCAGCCAGGATACGGTCCGGAGGCGGGAACAGAAATGCATTCACATGGAAGTAGCGGACTACCAGCCACCAGAGAAATATGATGAATGCAGGAACTGCACATTTTTTAATCAGTTTTGCCATTGCCCCAAGTTTAATACACAAACCGAATAAATTCAATTATTAAAGCCTCAGTTCCAGAAAAAGTCGCTGTCCCCGTATCGGCGCATCTGAATTGCATCCAGCACATGCTCTTTTCTGAGCATGATATCAGTATAGCCCGCCATATCTGCTATGGTGCGTGCAATCTTGAGCACAGAGTGGCATGCCCTGGTTGAAAGAGAGAACCTTTTCACAGCCTTTGCAAACACATTCTGAGCTTCGTTGTCCATCTGTATGTACTTGGTCAGACGGCCCGGGGGAATCTGGGAATTATAACAGATATCTGTCCCCTCAAACCGCTTTTTCTGTACAGCATAGGCTTTTTCAACCTGCTGCCGGAGTTCTGCGCTGGTTGCAGCCTGGGAAGATGTTGAAACCATATCCTCGGCAGACAGCGGACGCACAGGAATGCGGATATCAATTCTGTCCAGCAGAGCTCCTCCTAACCTTTTCCAGTAGTTGCTTACCTCGCTGTTGGAGCACACACAGACGCTGTCTGCCTTTCCACGGTTGCCGCAGGGGCAGGGATTGGTTGTAAGGACCAACTGGAAATCTGCAGGGTACCAGTAGTTTTTCCCTGCCCTGGCCAGATCCACCCGGTGCCGCTCCACCGGTTCCCTCAGGCTCTGGAGCACGTTCTTATGGAACTCCGGCGCTTCATCCAGAAAGAGAATGCCGTTATGGGCCAGAGAAATCTCCCCGGGCCTCAGATATTTACCTCCTCCGATAATTCCCTCCAGGGAAGCGGTATGATGCGGCATGCGCATAGGAGGGCGGCCTACCAGGCCGCTGCCGTTCTGCAGTATTCCTGCAATGGAATGAATTCTTGTGGTCTCTATGGATTTCTCGTAATCAAGGTCCGGCAGCAGAGTTACAAGCCGCTGGGCAGCCATAGTCTTGCCGCTTCCCGGAGGGCCGAACAGCATTATGTTGTGTCTCCCTGAAGCAGCGGTAAGGAGGGCCTGCTTAAGGTATTCCTGCCCCTGAATATCTGATATATCCCCATAAAGATCCTGAATAAGGGGCTGAGGAGAAAGCTGGGGAACCGGAGCCCTGGGGTGGCCATGGACTGCAAGAGCATTCAATATATCCACTGCATTCAGAAGTGATGAGCATGGATATATATTCTTTGCCAGGGCAGAGCAGGCCTCCAGGAAGTTATCCTCCGGGACAATGAAATAATCTACACCCGCATCCTGCCCAGCGATAACAGCCGAGAGAGTTCCCTTTACTGCCCTTATCCTGCCTGAAAGCTCAAGTTCTCCCAGTACCATAACCTTAAAATCATTGGGCAGGATTATACCGAACTGACTGAGTATGGAAACAGCGATGGAAAGGTCAAAGTATGCTCCCTCCTTCCGGACTCCTGCAGGAGCAAGGTTTACAGCAACCCTTCCTTTAGGAAAATCAAGACCGGAATTCTTGACAGCAATCCTGACCCGTTCTGCCGACTCTTTTACAGCCACATCAGCCATTCCCACAATATCAATACCGGGAATGCCCATCCTGAGGTCTGCCTCTACAGAGACTATGTCTCCATCAAATCCACCGTGACAATAATTCAATACAAACATAAACTGCCTCCGATGGTATATACAGCAGAAAATGTCATTTTGCTTCAATTTTTTGAAAAATTTTTAATTTTTTTGAGGAAAAGTAAAACTGGAAAGGTAAGAGAAAATAAAAAAGCCTGGCAACGACCTACTCTCCCGATTGAACAGTACCATCGGCGCGGGAGGGCTTAACTTC
>CADAEX010000037.1 GCA_902787125.1 uncultured Spirochaetaceae bacterium | reverse complement strand
ATGGAAAAAGAGATTAAACAGATTGAATGGGAGACAAAATGAAGTTCAATATCCTGGTTGCAGATGATGAAGTCAATATCCGCCGGGGCCTTGCCATGGGGCTTACCGACGAAGGATATAATGTTTACGAGGCAGGAAACGGTCTTGAGGCCCTCAAGATAATTGCCTCCAAAGATGTGGACCTGGTCATAACCGATCTTAAGATGCCGGAGATGACAGGGGAGGAACTTCTTAAGAACATAACTGCAAATTATAAGAATATTCCGGTGATCATACTCACAGGCCATGGAACAATAGAGACAGCAGTGGAGACCATGCACAACGGTGCCTATGATTTCATGACCAAGCCTCTCAATCTTGACCATCTTTTCCTTATCATAAAGAGAGCTCTCTCCAACAGGCAGCTGGTGCTTGAGCACAACGAACTCCAGGCTCAGGTGGAGAAGATGAAGGCCTCCAGCATGATCGTAGGCAAGAGTCCTAAGATGCGCCAGATCATGGAGACTGTGGAGCAGGTGGCAGGAACCAGGGCATCAATCCTTCTTACAGGAGAAAGCGGTGTAGGAAAAGAGGTGATTGCAAATGCTATCCAGTCTCTTTCCGACCGCAGGGACAAGCCTTTTATCAAGGTGCACTGTGCCGCACTGGCAGAGGGGCTTCTGGAAAGCGAGCTCTTCGGCCACGAGAAGGGTGCTTTCACCAATGCTATTGCCCGTAAGAAGGGAAAGTTCGAGCTTGCCGACAAAGGTACTATTTTCCTGGACGAGATTGGAGAGATAAACCAGAATACGCAGGTCAAGCTGCTCCGTATTATTCAGGAGCGGGAGTTCGAGCGTGTAGGAGGCGAGGAGACCATCAAGGTTGATGTCCGCATCATCTCTGCCACCAACAGGAACCTGGAGCAGGAGGTCAAGAAGGGGAACTTCAGGGAAGACCTTTTCTACCGGCTCAATGTGGTCAATATCAATATTCCGCCCCTGCGGGAACGGAGAGAGGATATCCCCCTTATGGCAACAGCTTTCATGAACCATTTTGCCAAGGAGAACAACAAGCAGATAAACGGCATGGATTCCAAGGTCATGGCAATCCTGTACAACAACCCATGGCCGGGCAATATAAGGGAGCTCCAGAACTGCATGGAGAATGCTGTCATCATGTGCCGGGGCAATATTCTTACAGTTGACGACCTGCCCTTTGCAATGCGCAAGGATTCTGGTGACAACTATGTCAAAATTCGGCTCGGAACCACTTTGGACAATGCAGAGAAGTCCATTATAATGGCTACCCTTGATATGTGCAAAGGAAACAAGAGCAAGGCTGCCGAAGTGCTTGCAATAGGAAGAAAGACACTGCACCGGAAGCTGGACGAGTATGCAGAGAATTGAAGATTACTTCACTCCCGAGATGATCCGCTTCCTGAGGACTTCCATTGAGGAGGCCGAAGGCAACGAGGTTCTCTTTTCCGGCAAGGCCAACAAGGATGGCATTGTGGACGAGATCATACTGGCGGCTAGGGGCAAGGAGGATACAGTACCTGTCATTGAGTCTGTAATAGATTTCGGTGATGTACTTATACATAATCATCCCAACGGATATCTCAAACCCAGCGAGGCAGACCTGGATGTGGCCGGAAGACTGGGCCGCCACGGCATCGGCGCATACATAATAGACAACCAGGCCACAAGGCTTTATGTGGTGGCCGAGATTATACGCCGCACAAAGACACAGCCTCTGGATATTGACGATACAGCTTCATATCTTGAGGACGGGGGAGCCCTTTCCCGGAGTGTTGAGGACTATGAGCCCAGACCGCAGCAGATTGATTTTCTCAAGGCTGTATGCAGTTCATTCAACAAGGATAACATCACAATAGCCGAGGCTGGGACAGGAGTGGGCAAATCCTTCGCATACCTTATCCCTGCCTTCAAGTGGGCAGAACAGAACAAGGAACGGGTCATTATCTCAACAGGTACCATAAACCTGCAGCATCAGCTTCTGGAAAAGGATATTCCTGTCATACAGAAGCTTTTAGGCAGCAAGCTTAAGGCGGTGCTGGTAAAGGGAAGACAGAACTATATTTGTCTTAGGCGCTTCAACGACAGGCTTCAGGAGGCCAGTCTCTTTGACAACGAGGCAGATTTCAAGGCAATAGAGAAGTGGCTGGAGGTTACCAGGACAGGGGAGCGGAGCGATCTTTCCTTCTTTCCCACCTGGGAGCTTTGGAGCGATATCTGTTCCGAAAGCGAGAGCTGTCTTGGAATAAAGTGTCCATACCGGGACAAGTGCTTTGTGATCAGGTCCCGGAAAGAGGCCACAGGCGCCAGCATAATAGTGGTCAACCATCATCTTCTTTTCTCCGATATGGAGGCCCGGATGGAGGATGATTTCAACGGCACCAGCATCCTGCCCAACTATTCCAGAGTTATATTCGACGAGGCCCACAACCTGGAGAATGCGGCAACTTCATATTTCTCCCAGAGCGTGAACAAAGGATATATCCTGAAGGTTATGCACCAGATCTACCGCCGGGTAAAGGATAGGATCTTCGGCATCTACAGGTTCTGGAGCTACTACACAGAGCAGAAGGAGAAACTTGAGCGTATTCCTCAGCAGATAGCTGTGATCATAAGCAGGACTGATGATCTTGAGAAGGTTATTCAGGCCAATGTCCTTATGAACGACAACTCATCGGTGCTGGACATGAGGAGCGATGCCATAAACGCCTCCGATATCTACGAGGCAGTGGGTAATCTGAGGAACGAGGTCAACGATCTTTTCAACATAATAACCGATATTCATGAGGAGCTTTCCAAGCTTCCTGATAAAGAGGTCAAGAACGACAAGAGGATGTACGAGACCTCCATGGTCAGGAACAAGCTCAGCGGCATCATAAGCATGCTCAACGATTTCATAGCAAACCAGGATACCTGCATCAACTATATTGAGAAAGGTAAGAAATATTCATCTCTTTTCATAGCGCCTCTTTCTGTCTCCGAGACACTCAGGGAGATCATATTCAACAAGCTTTCCAATGTGGTGCTTGTATCTGCCACTTTAAGCGTCAACAGGAGTTTTGAGTTCTATGCCACCAGAATTGGACTTCATGACGTGGAGAGGCCGGTGGCAAGGTTCATATTCGACTCTCCCTTTGAGTATAAGAAGAATGTTCTTCTGTCTGTTCCTTCGGACCTTCCGGAGCCTAAGAGCGCCGACTACAGCAGGATGCTGTCTGATCTGATCAAGAATGTGCTTATCATATCTGAAGGGAAGGGACTTGTCCTTTTTACTTCCTATTCCATGCTCAAGACTGTCTACGACCTGGTGCGTGATGATTTCTCCAATGCAGGTATAACGCTGTTCAAGCAGGGTGATGACGACAACAAGAAGCTTCTGGGAAACTTCTTTATAAATAAGAACAGTGTGCTCTTTGCCACCGACTCTTTCTGGGAAGGGGTGGATGTTCCGGGGGATTCCCTTTCTGTCCTTATAATATGCCGTCTTCCCTTCAAGGTCCCTTCCGATCCTGTAATCAAGGCCAGGATGGAACTTATAGAGAAGAACGGGGGTAATTCCTTTATGGAGTATTCCCTGCCTGAGGCAGTGATAAAGCTCCGACAGGGCTTTGGAAGACTTATAAGAAGAAAAAGCGACCGGGGGGTGATTCTTATCACCGACACCCGGATTCTTTCAAAATTCTACGGTAAGATTTTCTTTAATTCTCTCCCGGAAACCAGGAGAGATATAACAACATCAGACAGGATCTGTTTGAAGATAGAAGATTTTCTCTATCCTTGATCAGCATTTTTTGCAGATAAAGTCACGGTATTTCTCGGGATCTGTCTTCAGAGCTACAATATTCTCTTCATCTGTACATTTGAAAAGGGCAGCCTTTGTCTCGGTCATAAGCCGCTCTGCATCCATTTCCCGGCCGTTCCTGGAGGAAAGACCTGCATAAAGCATATTCTTGCCGGACATCACACTGAATGATTTTGCAAAATTCTGGCAGAGTGAAAGGCCTTCGTGAAGGTCTCTGTCCGGGAAGATGACGGCAAACTTATCTTCGGATACAGCAAAGCGCAGGTCGTTGAGTGAGAAGCATTCAGTGGCAACCTCGCCGGCCAGCTTCCACATGTCAGAGCCTGGGGCAGATGTGAACTTGAACTCTGCCAGCACCAGATCCTTCTTAAGGGAGATGGATTCTGTAATGCAGTCGGTAAGTGCGATATCAAAGAATTTAATATCTGCAAAGCCGAAGTCGGTGGGCTTGTGGTCATCCTTTACATCGGCAGGCTCTGTTATAGGCTCTGGAGCAGGATCGTAGTATGTTGCATTCTCATCATTTTCTACGGCAGGGGGGATGAAATCTGCCGGAGCTTCTTCTGCAGCAGCAGCTTCCGCAGCTCTTTTCCTTAGCTTAAGACCCTTGCCTGATGATGCCACCAGTGCAACTGCGGTGATGATTATGAACACCAGGGTGTAGACCATGAGGGATTTGAAAATATATACAACCTGTGCCCTGTCAGAGATCTTATAAAGAATCTCTATATTAAGAACTGGAGGAGTTGCAGTGACTTTCACAGGTCCTTTATAGAGCATGAAGTTGCGGCTTGTTGTGTACTTTGCCTCGTTTTTGTCCGGATAGAACTGCACTGCATCAGGATTTGATGAGTAGTAATAGAGGACAGCGTTGTCAGTGTTTTTTATCACCAGGGACTGGAGCCGTCTGTCGTAGTTGAAGAGCGCCTTGACGTTCTTGTTGAATGCAGGGAAGAACCTGTCTCCGGCAAGGTATCCGTTGCGGATAACTTTGCTGATCTGTCCGAACATATCATCCCCACGTTGGGAATTAGCCCTCTGTATTCCATACATTCTGATTGTGAAGAGGGTTGTGAGAAGCAAAAAAATAGCCAGCGCCGATACAGCGTATACGACAATAATATTCTTTTTCATAATATTATTATCGGTATTATGGGATAATCTTTGAGATAATTCTAAGCATTAATTCTGCGAAAATATGACGTCTGGCATTGGCTGTCACCAGAACCTCGTTCTCGTCCAGCGGAGCATCTGTCACACCGGCTGCCATGTTGGATATTACAGATATAGCCAGAACCTTGAGTCCGGCATGGACTGCAAGTATGGTCTCAGGAACAGTGGACATGCCCACTGCGTCGGCACCCAGAACCCTTGCCATCCGGATCTCGGCCGGAGTCTCGTAGCTTGGTCCCATGAACCATATATAAACCCCTTCCTTAAGGTCTATGCCCAGCTCCTGGGCAGCTTTGCGGGCATTCTGCTGCAGCACCGGGTCGTAGCATTCAGACATGTCGGGGAACCGGGGTCCGAAGTCGGAGTTGTTCTTTCCGATGAGGGGATTGGTGCCCGACAGGTTTATGTGGTCTGTGATAAGCATGAAGTCCCCCGCCTTGAAATCTTTGTTGATGCCGCCGGCCGCATTGGTCTGGAGAAGATAGGTTATACCCAGCACCTTGAGGGTACGGAGCACCACAGCGATGTCCTGGCCGTCATAGCCTTCATAGAAATGGAAGCGGCCGTCCAGCAGGATCACATCCTTACCCTCCAGCTTCCCGAAAATAAGGCGGCCGATGTGGCCTGGCGCTGTGGAGATAGGGAAGTGGGGTATCGACTTGTAAGGAATCTGGACATCAATCTGCACCTGGCTGGTGAGAGGACCCAGACCCGAGCCCAGGATGATGGCGATCTTAGGCTGTCCCCTGTAGTTGTTCTCGAACAGCACGCGGTGAATGTAGTTGGTAGCCTTGATAATTATCGCATCATTCATATTCCCATTTTACAATCAATTTGAAAAATTGTATACTACGACCATGAAAAAGGTTATAGCCCTGGGGATGAGCGGAGGGGTGGACTCCTCCATGGCCCTGGAATATCTTAAGAAGGATTGGGACACAATAGTCGGGGCCAACCATGTGGTATGGCACGGGGTAAAGTGCTCCAGCCCCGAAGTTATCTCAAGAGCCGAAGAGCTTTGCCGGAAGGAGGATATTCCGTTCTACTGCCTTGATGTCTCCCAAGAGTTCGATAAGAAGGTGGCAAAGGCTTTTGTAAAGGACTATCTCCACGGCCTTACACCTAATCCCTGCGTGATCTGCAACAGGTTCATCAAGTTCACCTTCTTCTACGACAGGCTTAAGGAGCAGCTTATAAAGGACGGCATCATGTCGCCGGAGGACCAGCTCTATTACGCCACCGGCCACTACGTGCGCCTCGTGGAAAAGTCCGGCTCCCTCTTTCTTGCCAAGGCCAGGGACCTTTCCAAGGACCAGAGCTATATGCTTTACAGGCTCCCCAAGGGGCTCCTGGCCCGCTGCGTCTTCCCTTTAGGAGACAAGCTTAAGACCGATGTCAAGAAAGAGGCGGCAACTTTGGGCATGCCCTCCAGCAGCGTAAAGGAGAGCCAGGATATCTGCTTTATCGAAGGCTCCTACGGTGATTTTATAGAAAAATATACAGGAAAGCAGTACAAGCCCGGTGCAATATTCGACCTGCAGGGCAACCGCCTGGGAAACCACCGGGGCTACATCCACTACACCATAGGCCAGCGGAAGGGGCTGGGACTGGGCAGCGGCCCCTGGTATGTAACCCAGGTTATACCTGAGAAGAATAGGGTGATAGTGGGCAGGGAAGAGGAACAGGGACAGACAGACTTCACAGTGAGGGATCTTAACTGGTTCATAGACTTCCAGGGGCCGCTGGAGACCAGCGTAAGAGTGCGTTACAACTCCGGTGAGCACCCCTGCACCGTAGAGCCCGGGGGCGACGGCGTAGAACAGGGGGGCACAGTGCATGTCCATCTTAAGGAAAAGACAGTTATAACCCCGGGGCAGAGCGCAGTCTTCTACGACGGCGACCTGGTGCTGGGGGGAGGCATAATAGCATGATAATCCATCTGGAATCGGTCTCCTCCACTATGGACGCCGCCCGGGCTCTGATACCTCAGAAGCCTGAGGACGGCACCGCCGTGTACGCCGACTACCAGGAGCAGGGGCGGGGCCGGGTGCAGGGGCGACGCTGGGTGTGTCCGAAAGGGGAAAGCCTGCTGGTCACCTTCCTTTTCAAGACAGAGTCAATAGCCTTTCCTCTCTCCAGCTTTCCCCTCTATGCAGGCTATGTCACTGCAAAGTGCCTTGAGAAGCTTTATGGCATAAAATGCCAGGTCAAGTGGCCCAACGATGTTCTTGTGGAGGGGGCCAAGATATCAGGCATATACTGCGAGTGCATAGACAGCTATATATCCTGCGGCATAGGTATCAACCTGCTTCAGGAGCAGTTCGAACCGACCCACCGCAGGCCGCCATGTTCGGTCAAGATGGTCACAGGACTCTCTCCGGACCGGGAAAAGCTGCTGAAAGAAATGATTGAACAATTTATATTTAATTTAAAAAACTCTAATTGGATAAATGATTTTCAAAGTATACTTTATAAAAACAATGAATCAATTACAGTTTTAGATGGCCTGGCTGATTCTGGAACCACAGTCACCGGAACCCTTATAGGTATTGGCGGATATGGTCAGATGCTTATTAAACAGTCAGATGGGACAGTAAAAGAAATCTTCACTGGTGAGATTTTGTAAGTAAAAATATTTTCACTAAACTGTTGATGATTTCTTTTATTATTTGTATCTTATAGAAAAAGCAAATAATTTTATTTTTCATAAAGGGGTTTAATACTATGGCAAAACAGCTTGAATTCAACGAAGCAGCCAGAAAACAGCTCTTCGCAGGTGTTGAGAAGCTTTCCAATGCAGTCAAGGTTACATTGGGACCAAAGGGCAGATGCGTCCTCCTGGACAAGAAATTCGGTGCTCCTACAGTTACCAAGGACGGTGTTTCTGTTGCAAAAGAGATTGAGCTTGAGAATCCGTACGAGAATATGGGTGCTCAGCTGGTCAAGGAAGTTGCCACCAAGACAAACGATGTTGCAGGTGATGGTACCACAACTGCTACAGTACTTGCTTATTCAATTACAAAAGAAGGAATCAAGAGTGTTGCAGCCGGAATCAATCCTATGGAGATCAAACGTGGAATTGACAAGGCAGTGACAATTGCTACAGCTGAGATCAAGAAATCAGCAAAGACTATCAAGGACAAGGCCGAGATTGCTCAGGTTGCTGCTATTTCTGCAAACAACGATATGGAGATCGGTAACCAGATTGCAGATGCAATGGACAAGGTTGGAAAAGACGGTGTCATCACTGTAGAAGAATCCAAGACTATCGATTCTACCATCGACTTTGTAGAAGGTATGCAGTTTGACAGAGGATACCTCTCTCCATACTTCGCTACAAACCGGGACACCATGACAGCAGTTCTGGAGAGTCCTTTCATCCTTATCTTCGACAAGAAGATCTCCAACATGAAGGATCTGCTCCCAGTGCTTGAGAAAGTAGTTCAGGCCAACAAGCCGCTTCTTATCATTGCAGAGGATGTTGAGGGCGAGGCTCTGGCAACACTGGTTGTAAACACAATCCGGGGCACAATCAACGCAGTTGCAGTCAAGGCTCCTGGCTTCGGCGACAGAAGAAAGGCAATGCTTGAGGATATTGCAATCCTTACAGGCGGTCAGGTCATCTCCGAAGAACTGGGACTCAAGCTTGAGAACACCACACTGGATATGCTTGGAAAGGCTAAGACAGTAAAGGTTGAGAAGGAGAATACAACAATCATCAACGGCGGTGGAGCTGCTTCTGACATCAAGGACAGAATTGCCCAGATAAGAGCACAGATTGCAGACACAACATCCGACTACGACAGAGAGAAGCTGCAGGAGCGGCTGGCTAAGCTGGCTGGCGGTGTTGCAGTGATCAACGTTGGTGCTGCTACCGAGGTGGAGCTTAAGGAGAAGAAGCACAGAGTTGAAGATGCTCTTTCCGCTACAAGAGCAGCTATCGAGGAGGGCGTTATTGCTGGTGGTGGAGTTACCCTTATCCAGGTTGTTCAGGCACTTGATAAGACAAAGATTGATGATCTTACAGCTGACGAGAAGGTTGGCTTCAACATCGTAAAGAGAGCTCTCGAGGAGCCTATCCGCCAGATTGCTGAGAATGCAGGACTGGACGGAGCAGTAATTGCCGAGAAAGCCAAGGGATCCAAGAAGGGTATCGGCTTCGATGCAAACAAGATGGAATGGGTGGACATGGTAAAGAGCGGAATCATAGATCCTGCAAAGGTTACCCGGTCTGCACTGCAGAACGCAGCTTCCATCGCAAGCCTGCTTCTTACAACAGAGTGTGTAGTTACTGACATTCCTTCCAAGGAAGCACCGGCACCAGCCATGAACCCAGGAATGGGCGGCATGGGCGGCATGATGTGATCTGATGATCAAGCTTGAAGAAATCTTCAATGCAATAACCCACGGTGCCGGCTTTATGGCCAG
>CADAEX010000036.1 GCA_902787125.1 uncultured Spirochaetaceae bacterium | reverse complement strand
TGCCGGATGACTCCGGTCATAAATACGCCGCAGGTCGCTGCGGTCCAGGTGGGTATAAATCTGGGTTGTGGAGATATCGGCATGTCCCAGCATCTCCTGTACAGACCTCAGGTCTGCTCCGTTCCTGAGCATGTGGGTGGCAAAGGAATGACGCAGAGTATGCACTTTACCTTCGATATCTGCATGCTTTGATATCTCTTTGAATTTCTTCCAGATTCCCTTGCGGCCTATCTTGCGGCCGAAACAATTGATAAACAGATACTCCGACTGTTTATCCTTTAGAAGATTCTTTCTTCCCTCCACCATATATTTATGTATCCAATAAAGAGATACTTCTCCCAATGGAACTATGCGCTCCTTGCTTCCCTGGGTAGATGTCGGAGCATTTGAGATCTGCCACCTCTGAGATACGCAGACCGCAGGAATAGATAACCTCGAACAGAGCTCTGTCCCGGATTCCTGCAGGCTTGCCCAGAGCTATGCTGTCAAAGAAGGAATCAACCTCGGCATTGCTGAACACCTTGGGCAGCACATGACCGCTTTTAGGCATATCCAGAACAGCCACAGGATTGTCACGCCTTACATCCTCCAGCTGCAGGAACTTGAAGAAGGAACGGAGGCTGCTCATTATCCTGGATACGGTGCGTGATGTAAGATGACCTTCCTTTGTGCGGCTGGCAATATAATCCTCTATGTGTGATGTGGTAATTGAGTCTGGTGCTATCTTCTGGTCTCCGAGATAAGAGATGAACATTCCGATCTCCCTGCTGTAGATCTGCACTGTCGCAGAAGAAAGGTTGAGTTCGCTGATTATGTAGTCAACATAACTGTCTGCCAGATGTTTTAAATCCATTACTCTTCTGTCCTTATTCCGGGTACTTTGCCTCTGAGCCGGTAGATAGCCGGCTGCTCGATATCGCCCCATTCCCCGCTGCTCTCGCTGCGTACCTGGGTGTTGACTCTTGGGGCTGCACTGCTGCTTATCCCTGCCTTCTGCATTGAATCCCATTCCCTTGCACTGACCACATTGGGTTTATCCACCTTTGGCCTTGAATACTGGCTGGATGAACTTTTCTGGCTCGGGGGGAATCCTGTGGCGATTATGGTGACAGAAACTCTCTCCTTCATCGACTCATCCACACGGTGGCCGAAGATAAGGTTTACATTCTCGTCAGCATTGGAGCGGACAAGATTGAGAATCTTCTGAAGGTCAGGCATTGTGAAGTCAGGGCCGCTGGTGATATTCAGGATAATTCCTGTGGCACCGGTGATATCTGTATTCTCCTGAACCTTGTTGCAAAGGGCATTGGTTATGGCATCAACAGCCATGTTCTCCCCCTTGCCTTCTCCTATGCCCATGAATGCCTCGCCCTTGCCGCGCATGATTGTGTTGATATCTGCAAAGTCAAGGTTTATAT
The DNA here is from genome assembly GCA_902787125.1 of uncultured Spirochaetaceae bacterium. Lineage (GTDB taxonomy): Bacteria > Spirochaetota > Spirochaetia > CADAEX01 > CADAEX01 > CADAEX01. Next base: position 8,375 of record CADAEX010000036.1, on the reverse strand, counting down.
CGCCAGGGCTGGTTATAAGGTTTGCAATTCCAAGGATTCCGTCCCGGAGCACGCCGTCGGCAATCCTGAAGCCTTCCTGCATGGTCACGGTCTTCTCCACCTGGGCAAACTCAATAAGCTTCTGGTTGGGGACAACTATGAGGGCGTCCACGTTCTCTTTAAGACGTTCTATTCCGGTAAGGGCATTCTGCATACGCACCGGTCCCTCAAGGTCAAAGGGGGTAGTGACAACTGCCACTGTAAGTATACCCATGTCCTTGGCAATCTTGGCTATGACAGGAGCACCGCCGGTACCGGTTCCACCGCCCATTCCAGCAGTGATGAACACCATGTCGGAGCCTTCGATGAACTCCTTGATGTCATCCTTCTGCTCGTTGGCGGCATCCTCGCCTACTTTCGGGTTTCCGCCGGCACCCAGACCATGGGTTGTCTCCCGTCCCAGGGGCAGGTGAGTCTCGGCATGGCTCCGCTTAAGAGCCTGAAGATCGGTATTTGCAGCAATGAATACTACATCCTGCGGATTATAGTCCTCGATGATGCGGTTGACTGCATTGCACCCTGCACCGCCAACTCCGATAACCTTTATGACCGCACTTTCCACCGGTCCTATTTTTTCCTTGTCATCAACTATTGTCAGTTCCATTTTCCCCTCCCCTATATCCTAGAAATCCTTCACAAAGTTCTTGGTTTTATCCCACATCCATTTTCCGGCCTTCTTGAAGAAGCCGTCATCCTCCGGCTCAATATCATCGTGGGAACTCTTTCCTGCATCAGGTCTTTTCTTTGCCATTCTGGCCCTGACCTTCATATCAAGTCCTATCTGGGCAAGACCGATTGCTCCGGCATATTTAGGATTCTCATAATCCTTTGCCTCTCCTGTAAGTCCCAGGGGAACACCTATGCGCACCGGAATCTTGAAAACTTCCTCTGCCACCTCGCTGACACCCGGCAGAAGGGCTCCGCCCCCTGTCAAAACAATGCCGCTGTTGACATACTGCATAGTCTTTGCATCCTCTACGGCACGCTTAACTTTTGTGAATATCTCCCACATCCTGGCCTTTGCAATCTCGCACACCTTGAGGCGGGAAACAGTCCTTTCACCGAAGGAACCTGATGTGACCGGAATCTCTATAACCTCTTTGTCATCCACCAATGATTCGTGGCATGCTCCCTGGTTCACTTTAATTTTCTCTGCAATATCGTTGGAAAGCCTGAGTACAGCCGCAATGTCGCCGGTAACATATTTTCCTCCGATCGGAACAACACCTGTAAAATAGGTGGCTCCGTTCATCTGGATTCCCACCTCGGTGGTGCCTCCGCCGATATCTATGACCATTACCCCGGCCTTCTCTTCCTCAGGAACCAGAACAGCCTTGCAGTCAGCAAGAGTTATAGGAACCATGTTCTGTATGCCATACTCTGAACGGTCGATACAGTTCTTCAGGTTTCTCATGGCAGAGGTGGAAGCTGTTATTATGTGGGCCTGAACCTCAAGTCTGTTTCCTATCATATGGAGCGGATTCTTTATACCGCCCTGATTGTTGACCTTATACTCAATAGGCATTACAAAGAATGTCTCACGGTCAGGAACCTCAGGAATAGCACCGGCAGACTTCATAGCCTCCTGCTTGCTCTGCTCTGTGATCTCCGGTTTCTCGCCCCGCCGGCGGCTGTCCACCTTGACCACTCCGATAGAGTTAAGACCTTTGACATGCTCGCCGCTTATGCCGCATACAACCTCTTCCACATCCCGGCCGGACATGTTGACAGCAGCCTCCACAGCCTGCACGATGCAGGAGCTGGCAGATTCCTTGTTGATGATTACGCCGTTACGGATTCCTTCGGAAGGAGCATTTCCCACTCCCACAACCTTAAGAACCGGCTCGCCCATCCTGTCCACATCACATTCACCTATGACGGCAGTGACATTTACAGTACCGATATCAAGCCCTACAACAATATCATTAGAATCCATCATCAGCCCTCCTTGACCTTATAAACAATCTTGCCACCTCTGAAATCAAGCTCATCGGTCTGCTTATCTATTCCATTTTCTTCCATAACATCCAGGACAGTGAACATCTGCTGGAGCATCATGTCGTTGATATCCGAGCTGGTGCGGATCCTGATGCTGCTGTTCGCAGGATAGATGACAACATCAAAAGCACCCTCTGACTTCTCTACGAATTTTATCTCCGATATCTGCTCAAAGAGTGTGCCGGAAGACTCCTTCACTGCCGAGAGTCTTGACAGGTATGGGATGAACATGCTTGGCAGCTGTGTACCAAGCTTGAGGTTCTGGAAAGTAAGACCTGAAATAACAGGAAGCTCGAAGTCGGTCACCCCTTCTCCCATCTCAAAGATAACTCCTTCCCGGTCCAGGGTCACAGGAACAGTGTTGCCTTCCACTTCCATGAAAGCGATGGCAAAGGGCTCTCTTCCCTCCACAACTATTTTTATTGCCGACGGGAAAGATTTCTCCACCTTGGCAGCCTGAATCAGATTGTTCTCCAGAAGCCGCTGCTCAACCTCTACCGCATCAATTGCAAAATAGCTCTCTCCGCCGGTTATTCCGGCCAGCTGAAGAATCTCGGAAGAAGAAAGCGCCACGGAAGCCGGAGCATACACCTGCACCTTGTCTATCTTGAGATTCGGTGAGATAAGAAGCATGAATAAAGCTTCCATGGACGCAAGACCAAAGATGAAGAGAAAAACAAAAAGGAGGATTTTTTTGTTTACTGTTCTGTTCTTATGTTTAACCTGGAAAGAATAACCAGGATAAATATCAATACTGCTCATAGTAATCTCCTCTGTCACTACCCCTGGATACATTCAGCAGAAAACCGCACATTATCATAGTCACCAGCATGGAGGTTCCACCCTGGGAGAAGAAAGGCATGGTAATTCCGGTAGTAGGGATAAGCTCTGCCACAACTGCAGTGTTCACCAGCATCTGGAAGAAGATACTGGTAGTAAGGCCGAAAGCCACATACGACTTGAATCTGTCGGTGGCTGTCCAGGAAATATAGTATCCTTTGAATGCAAGGAATGCGAACAGCAGGATTATTATGACAACTCCCACAAATCCCAGTTCCTCGCCCACAATAGCAAATATAAAATCAGACTTGGCCTCGGGCAGGCTTCCCATCTTATAGCTTCCGCTTCCAATTCCGCGGCCGAAGATACCACCTGCCATCAGAGCCTCCTTGGCCTGAAGAATCTGGTAGCTGCTTCCCTGGGTATCGGTGTTTCCCGACATATGTGACAGAAGCCGGCTCAGACGGTATGGCTCCATAAGGATGAAAAGGAAGAACAGAAGTCCGATACCTATGCCCAGCATGAACAGCATCCGAAGCCGGAACTTAGATACAAAGAGCATGGCAACACAGAGGCACATGATGAATATGGTTGTGGAGAGGTCGCTCTGGAGCCATACTATCTGGATGATAGTCAGTATAATTGTGAATATGGATGTGGAATAATTCTTTTTCCGTCCCTCCTCCACTCTGACAAAGTCGGAGGCAAGATAGAGAACCAGCACTATCTTATAGAATTCTGACGGCTGGAGAGAAAGGGCACCGATACGTATCCAGCGGGAAGCCCCGTTAACATCGCCGTACAGAGGAGGAAGCAGGTTGAGGACAAATACAATTATCAGGAACAGCTTGTTCCAGCGGCGGAAGAAATCCATAGGCATATAGGCCACAAATATTGCAAGGATGGAACCCATGCAGAACATAAGAGCCTGTCTGGATATGAAATAGGTGAATGGTTTTCCTGTGTTCACTGCATCAGGATAGGATGCGGAGAACAGCATAGCCATACCGCTGCCTGCCAGAAGCAGGATCACTGCCAGCAGCATTGTGTCAAATGAGTTGCCACGCTGTTTTTCCATCAAGAAACCTTCCATCAGTCTCCTTTCCTCACTGCAGTTTCAATGTGGAGAGAGCTACCACCACAAGCAGTCCTCCCAGAATCCAGAACCGGGTCACAACCCGGGTCTCCTTCCATCCTTTTTTCTCAAAATGGTGATGGATAGGGGTCATGAGAAACACTCTTCTTCCCACATGGTCAGGGCTGTGTTTCTCTGTATACTTGAAATATCCTACCTGGATGATCACCGACAGCGCCTCGATGACAAATATGCCGCCGATAAGGATAAGGAGGATCTCCTTCTTGAGAAGAAGTGCCATAAGGCCGATTATTCCGCCCAGGGAAAGGCTTCCGGTGTCTCCCATGAACACTTCTGCAGGATGACAGTTGAACCAGAGGAATCCTATGGATGCCCCTATGATGGCCAGGCTCAGCACTGCAAGCTCACCGCATCCTGACATGAACGGGATATTAAGATATGCGGCAAAGTCTGCACGGCCTGTGATATAAGCCAGGATTGCAAACCCTATTGCCACCAGGAACACAAGGCCTATTGCCAGGCCGTCCAGCCCGTCGGTCAGGTTCACTGCATTGGAAGCTCCCACCAGGATGATCACACCGAATGGAATATAGAGCCAGCCAAGGTCGCATACCGGATATTTATTGAAAGGGATGTAGAGCATAGTTGTGTTCTCGCCCCTGTTTATATAAATCAGAATCACAATGACGGCAGAGACCAGGATCTGTCCCATCATCTTGAGCCGTGGGCTTAACCCTGCAGAATTCTTACGGCTTATCTTGAGCCAGTCATCGGCAAAGCCTACTGAACCGAAGCCCAGAATTGCAAAGAGAGAAAGCCATGTATACCAGTTCCTAAGGTCCTGCCACAGAAGGACAGAGCTTACAATTGCCAGTATTATGAGCAGGCCTCCCATGGTTGGAGTTCCTTCCTTGATCAGATGTGTCTGAGGACCGTCATCCCTGACCTCCTGCCCCAGCTTCTTGCGTCTGAGCCATCTGATGAACCAGGGGCCTATGAGGAGAGAGAGGAACAGCGCTGTCACTGCAGCATAGGAAGCTCTGAAGGTGATATACTTAAATATGTTTAAACGCAGTGCTAACTCTTTTAACAATTCAATTACCTCTGCTCTTTAGCTTTTCCACAATCCGCTCCATAGCCATGCCCCTGGAGCCCTTTACCACAACCAGATCACCTGGTCTCACAAAATCTATCACAGCCTTCTCCAGCGCCTCGTACTCAGGGCTCCAGAAAGGACTTTTTCCTGCATCAACCAATGCATCATAGGCAGCTTTCATCTCTTCTCCGAAAAGGAAGATACCTGATGCATCTGAATAAGAGAGCTTACGCCCGATCTTTGAATGAATGCTGTCAGATTCTGCTCCCTGCTCCAGGAGAGATCCCAGCACAAACACAACTCTGCTTACAGAAGAGGCTGCCTCGGCCGCAAAATCTATAACAGCCATAACTGCCTCCAGGTTTGCGTTGTAGCAGTCGCAGAGCACCTCCACACCTCCGGCCTTGAACAGCTCGCCTCGGCCGAACATGGTGCTGGCACTTTCAAGTGCCTCTTTTATCTGGGCATCAGTTGCTCCGAAATAGCGCCCTACCGCGGCGGCAGCCATTGCATTCTGTAAGTTGTATTTTCCCATAAGCGGGAAATGTATTTTCTCCTTGCCAAGAGTGAATTCAGAGCCTGCAGTTCCCTTGAGCTCAAAGCCGTCGGCCATGGAGCATCCGTAGGTGAAATACTGCTTATCCTCTCCGACCTGATGCTGGAGGAAGTCGGCATAATCGTCGTTCTCGTTTACAAATCCAGCCTCCAGAGAGGGGTTTTCCGAGAAAATCTTTCCCTTCTCGAAGGCTATGTTGTCCTGGGATCCCAGAATACCTATGTGTGCAGTTCCTATGTTGGTCACAACTCCCACCTGAGGATGCAGAACCCCAACCAGGGCATCCATCTCCCCCTTGTGGTTTATCCCCATCTCGAACACGCCGAACTTATGACTGCTGCGGATCGAGAACATGGAGAGAGGAAGTCCTATCTCGGAATTGAGATTGCCCTTTGAGCAGACAGTGCTGCCGAGTCTTGAGAGAATGGATGCTGTAAGCTCCTTGGTGGTGGTCTTTCCGCTGGAACCGGTTATTCCCACCATCTTTATCTCCGGGAACCTGTCACGGTAGAACCGGGCCAGATCCTGGAGTGCCTTAAGGGAATCGGCCACCTTGAGGATGTAACATTTTCCTTCTGCAATGGTTTTCTCAATGTCAGGAGTTGTACGCTCCACCACACACAAAGCTGCACCACGATCCACTGCAGCAGGCACAAAGAGATGGCCGTCGGTCTGTTCCCCCTTCAATGCGAAGAAGATGGAACCTGGACCGGCCATCCTTGAGTCTGTGCATGCACCTGTAAAATATGTCCCCTCCCCAGAAGACAGCAGCTGACCAGCAGTTGCCTTAACTATTTCATCTACGGAAAGAGCTGATTCATTCTTTCCTTTCTGCATCCGAATCCATCTGACTCCTTGTATCTATTACGATTGTCTGCCCTACACTTGCGTTGGACAGCTTCATAGTCTCCTTTACCTCTTTCACATGCTGCGGCGAGCTGTAGGCTGAAAGAGCTGTAAGCTCCTGCTTGTTCTTCTCGAACCATTTCTCCTGGGTGTTCTGGTATTCGTTGACTTCGGCCTGAAGCCGTTCATACTTATATCCCTGGTAGATATTCAGGGCAAACAGCCCCATGATTGCTATGACAAGAACTAATACAGTAAAGCTTCCCAATTTTCCTTTCATACAGCCACCTTCTCCGCAACCCGGAGCTTGGAGCTCCTGGATGCCGAATTCTCCGCTATTTCCGCATCGGACGGAACTACCGGCTTCTTAGTGATGATATTCACCATCCGGTGATTTCTGCCGCAGGTGCACCGAGGCGCTGAATCTGGGCAGATGCAGTCTTTCTCCTTGTCCCGGAAAAAATTCTTTACAATCCTGTCTTCCAGGGAATGGAAGGTTATTACAGCCATCCGTCCGCCCGGGACAAGCACCTCAAGGGCCTTATTCAGCGCCTCGGGCAGCCGCTCCAGCTCGCCGTTCACGGCGATACGCAGCGCCTGGAAGGTGCGGGTTGCAGGATGAATCTTTCCGTGCCTGTAGCCTTCCGGCACTGCGTGCCAGACTACGTCTGCCAGCTGGGCGGCTGTGGTTATGGCACCCTTTTCCCGCGCCTCTGTTATGGCCTTGGCAATGCGCCTTGAGTAGCGCTCCTCTCCATAGTTGTAGATAATGTCGGCAAGGCGCTCTGCCGGATAGTTATTAACCATGTCAGCGGCAGAGACGACCAGGTCGGCACCGAGCTCCATGCTCAGGGGCTCATCCTTGCGGAAAGAAAAACCCCGGCCCGATTTCTCGTAGTGGTATGTGGATATTCCCAGGTCGAACAGGATCTTGTCCGGTCTCCGGGAACTGGTGGGATAGTCTGCAAAGAAACGGTTGAACCAGGTGTTGCAGAACTGCACACGCCCTTTGAAGGGGGCAAGACGCTCCTGGGCAACCTTGAGTATATTATCATCTGCATCCAGGCAGATCAGCTTTATATCGGGATAAGCAGAAAGAAGGGCCTCTGAATGGCCCCCTTCTCCGGTAGTGCAGTCTATGAACAGCTCACCGGCTCTTGTGGGCTTAAGATAGGAGAGAACTTCGCTTTTAAGAACTGAATAGTGAACTGCTTCCATCCTTACTGGAGACTCCTGCCTATGCTCTCCAAAGCAGCCTTAACCTTGGATGCATTTTCCTCAATATATTTGTCATAGAGACTTCTATTCCAAATATCGATATGCTCTTCCATCCCTTCGCAGATGGAACATTCCTTGGTAAGTCCGGCATATTGGCGCAATGGCAGCGATATGTTGATGCGGCCTGTCCTGTCTATCTCGGTTTCCTGCACCGGAATAAGGAAATGGCTCCGCACCACTCTTCCGTCTTCAGTAAAGCTGGATGTCTTCTGGAGGATACGCTCTTTGAACTGTTCCCACAGCTGGGGGGTGAACATCCACAGACAGGTGTCGGCTCCACGGGTTATGTAGAGCTTAGTGCCCTGCATACCGGTCCTGAGTCCTGCCGGAAGCATCATTCTCCCCTTGTCATCCAGATTATTCCAATAAATCACAACATTCCACCACTATCAACCAAAAATTACCACAATTTACCACTTATGGACATTATGGGGGATACTCGGGAAAAATGTCAACTATTTTTTTCCACATTTATATAAAATTTTTTTGGGAACTTTTTCAGGGTTTTCCTTATAGTTGTATTTTTTATTATATTTTTGTATTCTATATATGGAGATAATCATGAACATCATAGAACCAAAGGTCCTCAAGGGATTCAGAGACTCACTTCCTGCAGAGGAGACAGAGAAAAAGCGGCTTTTTGCCATCCTGGAGAAAACTTTCACCAGCTTCGGCTTTGCCCCCAT
>CADAEX010000035.1 GCA_902787125.1 uncultured Spirochaetaceae bacterium | reverse complement strand
TCTCCTGAATAGGATGCAGTGCCGGAACCGGAGGTGGTGATTATGTACTTGTAATCCTTGACCTCTTCCTTGACTATCTCCTCAAGGTCCAGCATGAAGCGCTCAGTCTCCTCCAGCTTGGTTCCAGGAGCCAGTGTGACAGAAAGGGTTATGTTGTTTGTAACCATTCCAGGCATGTAGATGATACGGGTCTTTGTAAGCATATAGAGACCGCCGCAGAAAGCCGCGATTATAAGGATAATAACAAGGTAACGGAATTTTATTGCGAACCGTACTGCACCTCTGTAGCCGTTTCTGAACCGCTCCACAAAAGGAACTTTAGCCTTCTTCCCCTCTTCTGCCTTTACAGCCTTCCGCTTGCTCCGCACAGGGAAGTATTTTGTTGCCAGCACAGGCACCAGGAAGATAGCCACGAACAAACTTATGCTGACTGAAATGATTATTGTGAATATTACGTCGGTAAGGATCTGTCCCACCATCTCCAGCTGGTTTTTATAGAAAATGAACGGGAGGAATACAACTACGGTTGTCATGGTGGATGCGGTGATAGCTGCTATCATCTCGTGAGCACCATCTATAACAGCCTCTTTTCCGGTCTCACCTCTGTCCAGATGCTGATACACATTCTCAAGCACAACTATGGAGGCATCAAGAATCATACCCAGCCCCAGGATAAGACCTGTCATGGACATCATATTAAGAGTGAAGCCGCAGAGATACATGGCAAACACTGTAATAAGAACTGCCACCGGCAATGAGATACTGATTATTATTGTACTCCGTAGGCTCCGGAGGAATACAAAAAGAACACAGATGACAAGGCAGAGTCCCTGGAGCATAGTTGTCCTCAGCTCGGCCAGAGTATCCCGGATCTCGGTGCTGTCATCCCTGATAATGATAAGATTTATATCCTCCGGAAGGTAATCCTTAAGCTCCTCTATTTTCTTATAAAGACCGTCGGCAACCTTGACTATATTTGCACCTGTAGCCCGCTGGATTGATACATAGACACCGGGCTCTCCGTTCACAGAGGCAATGGAGGTCTTATCCTTGTGCCCCATGAACACTCTGCCCAGGTCTGAAAGATGGACCGGAACCCCGCCACGGACAGCTACGACAGTCTCGGCAATCTCCTCCACATTCTTGAACTCTCCTGTGGTGCGGACCAGATACTCTCTGGTGCTCCCCTCTATATCGCCGCCGCCCAGCTCCATGTTCTGCTTGCTCAGGGAACTCTTTATGGAAGTGATTGTTATTCCATAGGCATCAAGCCGGTTCTGCTCAAGCTCCACCTGAACAGCCTGCACCTGGCCTCCGTAAGTGTTTACATCACCTACACCCTCAACCTGTGACAGACGGTCCTCTATACGGTTCTCTGCAATGTAGCGGAGTTCTCCCAGATCCCGGTCTCCCCGGACTGCAAGGCGCATTATAGGCATTGAGGATGAGTTGAATATACGGATAAGAGGAGTGTCTGCATCATCAGGAAGACTCCGCTTAACTCTGTCCAGCTTGTCACGGATATCGTTGGTAGCCGCATCCAGGTTGGTTCCGAAATCAAATTCCAGCATTACACGGCTCCGCCCTTCCTGGGAGGCAGAGGTCAGCTCCTTTACTCCGGTTACGCTGGTAAGGGCCTCCTCAATAGGCTTGGTTATACTTTTCTCAACTGATTCCGGAGCTGCTCCCGAATAGGTGGTTATGACTGTGATCATAGGATATTCCACCTCGGGCATCATCTCTACCGGAAGGTCTGAATAGAAGAACATACCCAATCCGGTCAGAACTACAAAGATAATAGTAAAAAGTACAGGGCGGCTTACAACCAGCCTGGAGACATTCATAATCTGCTGCTACCTCTCCACCTGGTTCACCTTGGAGCCATCCACAAGCACATCCATGCCGTCAACAACAATGCTGTCGCCCACAGAAAGCCCTTCCGCAATAATAGTGCTGTTGTCTATGGTGATAAGTTTTCTCACAGGGACACGGCGGGCAATATCACCTGTAATCACAAATACATAATCCTGGCCGGCACGGGTAACCACTGCATCGTCCGGCACGACAATATAGCCATCATAGACAGTGGTATAAAGTTTTATCTTAGGGAACATACCGGTGTTGATCCGCGAATCTTTTTTATCAAGGGTAAGTTCTATCTGCTTGCTTCGTGATGCAGGGTCAACCACAGGAGAAATCCATGTGATGTGAGCCTTGAAGGCAGTGTCTGGATAGGCAGGGAAAAAGAGATCGGCAGCAAGGTTTTTCTTAAGTTCCCCCACATTACGCTCCGGAATGTTGGCATGAATAATAAGGTTGTCGATATCGCCCACTGTCACAATTCCTGTCCCTGTGGTCAAAGTGGTGCCGACTCTGGAGATAACCTGGGTTACAACTCCGGATATTGTGGATTTCACAGGATTCATGACATAGCTGTAACCTGGCTTTGACGGATCCACTGTTGCAATCACCTGCCCTTTCTGAACCCGGTCCCCCACCTCTACTGCCAGAGAAACCAGCTTTCCTCCTATCTCTGGATAGATTGCCACATTTGTCTTTACATCAACTTCGCCGTTTATCTCTATGCTGTCCTGAAGTTCAGCCACAGCCGCCTTCTGGGTGACTACAGCATATACACGCTCTCTGTTTACAGGAGCAGCAGCTTCTTCTTTCTTTTTGCAGGAGACTGTTGTCAGGATAACTCCAACAATCAGAATTGAAAGTATAAATAAAAGTTTCTTTGACATAGTCACCTGCCTAATGTTCCGAATGATAGATTGAGTGTATATTCAAGCTCAAGAATGGAGCAGTAGATATCATATTTCCGCTGGAGAATGTCCATCTCTGCTGTCCGCACTGTAAACTGGGCATCGCTCACATCCAGCATATCTTTGGTTCCATATTTATAAGCATCTTCTGTAAGAGCCAGAGTCTTCTCTGCCACCTCTTTTGTCATCTCCAGGGTCTTGACGCTCTCCTGCTGCTGCTTGATCTGCCGCACCAGATTCTCCACACGGCTTATGCTGTTCTCTTCCTCTTCTGCAATCTGCAGGCGGAGCTTCTCGGCATTGTCCTCAAGCTGTTTTATCTTGAGATTGCCATTAGAATTAGGGATAAGGTTGTCCAGATGCCACCGGAGAGTAGCGCTCAAGGATCCCCTGTCCACATAATCATCGCCATAGGTGATGTCATTCCAGTAAGGATTTATGTTCCAGCCCAGGGTAAGCTCAGGCATAAGGGAAGAACCACGGAGTTCCTTCCTGCTGCTCTCTGCCACATTCAGACTGGCTTTGAGTTTTCTAAGCTCAGGGGTCTCATATTCTTCCGGAATATTTAAAAGATCAAAATTGTCGGGAACCAGAGTCTTCACATCACCCTGCAGCACCACATCTTCGCCGGCAGGTATGCCCAGAGTTATCTTAAGCTGGTCCATTTTATGCTGATACACTGTGGAAAGGGAATCATAGGTGGGAACCAGCTTGCTCCATGCCAGGAAAGAGTTAAGGACATCCAGCTCCGGGGCAAGACCTCCCTTGTAGCGTTCCTGAGTCTGGTCGTAGCGTTTCTTGTTAGTCTCCAGGTTGCTCTGCACCAGCTCCATATTCTTCTGACAGATAAGAAGCTCGTAGAAAGCCTGGCGCACAGTCACCTCCAGGTTACGCTGTGCCACCTCATAGTCTATGTTGCCTGCGGCATACTCTTCCTTTATACGGCTCATCTTGTGGGGAATATCAGTTCCCAGCGTAAGGGAGATGGAGCCATTCAGCTGGCCGGCCCATGTGGCATCGGGAGAATTCTTTAGAATCTCATTGCCGCGGCTTACTCCGGCTGTTGCTGTTATTTCGGGAAGAAATACATTCCAGCGGTTCTTGGCTGTCCGCTCTTTATCCATAAAAGATATCTCCTGCAGCTTAAGGCCCCGGTTGTTCTCCCGTGCCATCTGAGCTGCGGTATCAGCAGTAAGGACTATATCCCCGAAGCAGGAAAAGAGTAGTAACGTTAAAAGCAGAAACAGGCAGACAAACTTTTTCACAAGTTTACTATACTATAAAACAAAGTATATCGCTATAAACTAATTATAAAAAAACAATAATTTTTTGTTATTTACGAAAGAAATTGTTGGTTTTTGAGTCAAGTTAGGATAGTATGAGATTGGGAGGCTAATATGAAAGCGTCTGTTGTCATTATTGAAGATATAAAAGAGATGTCTGATCTTATCCGGCTCTATTTAAAGCGTGAAGGAATGGACACTGCTGTCTTTGACAATGCAGAGGATGCCCTGGTCTACCTCAAGGACAACACTCCCGACCTTATTCTGCTTGATATCAACCTCCCTGGAATGGATGGCTTTGAGTTCCTGAATATCTACCACAAGCAGTCTGACTGTCCTGTGCTGATTGTATCGGCCAGGGATTCGGATGAGGATATCATAATGGCCCTGGGATATGGTGCTGATGAGTTTGTCACCAAGCCCTTTTCTCCAAAGGTGCTCATGGCCCGTATCCGGGCACTGCTCCGCCGCAAGCAGAGCGAATCATCAGGATCATCCAAGAACATCATACAGTTCGGACCATACACACTTAACACAGAATCCTGCCTCCTCAAGAAAGGAGATGAGCGCATACACCTTTCGGCCAAGGAGTTTGATATCCTTCTGTACCTTATCAATTCAAAAGGAAAGACAAGCACTCCCGAAGAGATCTACCGCAAGGTCTGGGGCAGCGAATTCGGCGACCTGACAGCAGTTGCAGTCTATGTGCAGCGCCTCAGGAAAAAGCTGGAGTCAGACCCGGCAGTACCTCACTTTATAGAGACAGTACATGGTATGGGATACAGGTTTATCCAGGACGAGGAGATTAATAAATGAAAATAAAGACCCAGAGTTTCCTGCTCCTGGCCGGTATCATCATAATCCCTATCGTTCTCCTCTCGTCCTACTGGCTTATGTTCCACCAGCGGCAGAAATTCGGGTCCGATGTCCCCACCTATGAAGAGGTCTTCCAGGAGAAAGAGGGGCTGACTTCTGCCGAGGACTGGGAACGGATAAGGCAATTCATATCACGCCGTCCTCCAAATATGGAGGTCACTGTATTTGACAAAGCAACCATGGAAGTCATCTATTCCACCATGAGACACTTTGTCCCGGGACAGAAACTGGATAATAACAATCTGTTTCAATACTCAATAAACAACTCTGACAAGTACTTCTTTCAGATGACTACCCCGCCGCACCTTAAAGAGAGCACACTGGTCACTGTCATCAGATCTGAGAAAAAAGCCAGACCATTCAGATCCAGGACCGAAGATTATGTGAATACTGTAACTATCATCTCCATTGTCATACTTTTATTCTGTATTGTCATAGTAGCTGCAATAATCAGATCTATCGCCAAGTCAGTCACAGTGCTGGAGGAGGCTGCAAAACGAGTCACCCGGGGCGAATTGGACCAGCCGATAGAGGTGCGGGGAAGCAACGAGGTAATATCCCTGACAAAATCTCTTAACGAGCTGCGGCTGGCTGTAAAGGAGAACAGGGATAAGCAGGCAAGGTTCATCATGGGCATATCCCACGACCTGAAGACACCGCTGGCACTGATCCGGGGCTATGTGGAGGCGCTGTACGACGAGATTCCCGTATCGCCCGAGGAAAGAAAACAGTATGCCGAGATTATCCTGAAGAAAGCTGATGATCTGGAGGCACTTATAAACGATCTCATCGACTTCATCAAGGTTGATACCGGGGAATGGCGGACCACCTGGGAGGCTGTCAAGCTGGCAGAATTTATGAAGGGAATAGCAAAGCGTGGTTCAGAAGCCACCACTATACTCAAGCATAACTTCAAGGCAGAGATTGACCTGCCGGAGAATGCAGTAGTGCAGATGGACGAAAAACTTATGAACCGGTGCTTCGAGAACCTTTTCAGCAATGCAATACGGTACTCCAAGGAAGGGAGCACTGTGACATTCCGGGCATTCCAAAGAGCTGGCTGTTACAAGATTCAGATTGAGGACAACGGAATAGGGATTGCCAAGGAAGAGCTGAAGAATATCTTTGAGATGTTCTACCGGGGCACAGGATCCCGCCGGGAAATGGGACATGGTCTTGGACTGGCCATAGTCAAGAGTATCATCCAGTCACACAACTGGGAAATCGAGGCAAAATCAAAGACAGGGAAAGGGACAGTCTTCACCATCACAATCCCTGCTTAATATTTATTTATACCACTTAAGAAGAGGCAGCACCTTATCCTTTCCACAGGTCTTGATGAAGCCTGCAAGGCGTGGCCCTTTCTCTTTGCCTATAAGTACGTTGTAGAACACTTTGAACATATCCTTGGAGTCCATGCCCGCTTTCTCAGCTACTGCATACAGAGCCTCGGCCAGAGACTTCTCATCATACTGTTCCAGGTTCTCAACAACAGAAGCTGACTGCTGAAGGACTGCAATCTCCCTGTCATCCTGAGGTAAATACATATCCTCCCCCGGCTTCTTAAGGGCAAACCTGAAGTCCTCGGGAGCAAATGTGGTGATCCATCTCCATGCGCACTCTGCTCTGTTCCTGAGCCGTGGCACCTGGCTCTCATCCTTGATGTCGCAAAGCTTGAGCACCTCGTCTATATTGCCGTCGTGGATCTGCAGCAGGTTGCACAGATGGCGGAGCGGAATCTGATATGGCATCACAGAAGGAACATCGCCCACCTGTGAAAGCTCATAGATGCGCTTTTCTTTCTCTGCCTTCTTGTCATTCACCTTCTCCACACCGAAGTAGATGCGCTCGCACTTGTCGTAATCCTCGTAGATCTTGAGGACATCCAGGTCAAAGGAGATGGCGAACTCTGTGTTGGGCCGTGTGCTGGCAAACATGTAGCGGACAATCTCCGGCTGATAGATCTCGAGAACATCCCGCAGACTGATAACTTCGCCGCTGGAAGATGATATCTTTCCACCCCTTCCCTTGATACTTAAGAAATCGTACTGGAAGGTTACAGGTGGCTCGTGGTTGTATACTTTGCGGGCAATTCCCTTGGCAGTGCTGAAGGAACCACCTTCGGAGTGATGGTCTTTTCCGGCAGGCTCGAAGTCTACACCCTCAACACCCCAACGCATAGGCCAGTCGATACGCCATGGCAGCTTTGCAATTGAAGTGGTGCGCAGGTCCACTGTCTCCTGGCATCCGCAGGAATCGCATTTATATGTAACGCCCCACTCACCGTCCCAGCTCAAGACTGTGGTGGTGTCCTTGTGGCATTTGCCGCAGAACATGGAAATAGGCATCCAGTCTTCAGGAAGAGGTGTGGTGCGGAACTCATCCAGAATAGCCTTGATCACAGCCTTGTTCTCAAGAGCTTTCCGCATACCCTCTGCATACCGGGATGCCTGATAGTTGGAAGCCTGGTACAGATACTCAGGATATACTCCTACCTGGGGCAGCAGACCTTCAAGCTCAACCTCGTGGGCCCGGGCATAGCTGGACTCTTTTCCCCATGGATCCGGAACCATTGTGATAGGGAAACGGAGATATTTTGCAAGCTCCTCCTGGTTAGGCATATTCTTAGGAACCTTGCGGAACACGTCGTAGTCATCCCAGGAATAGATGAAGCGGACATCGGCTCCCTTCTGGCGCAGTGCCCGGACCACCAGCTCCACCGAGATGATCTCCCGGAAGTTGCCGATGTGGACGGTGCCTGACGGAGTGATACCGGAAGCACACACATATTTTGTCTTCTTGTCGTTCAAGAACTGCTTTCTTTCTCTGATAATCTTGTCTGCAGTGATATCTGCCCAGTGGACAGACTGAATATTCTCTTTTTCCATAGCCCACAGTATATATAAAAATGTGTTATTTATTCAATAATCATTGAAGACCGGAAAAGATTCAGATATTATCCAATTATGAGGTATATATGAAAAACGACAACGTTCCCCAGAAAGTGATTGACCTGATGAAAGCTGACAAATTTGTGGATCTGTGCGGCATTACACTGGATGAGATCGGTCCAGGATATGCAAAGACATCGGTGGAGATCCAGCCCCAGCACCTGAACGGAGCGGGAATAATACAAGGTGGCGTGCTCTTCACATTAGCAGACTATGCCCTGGCATCGGCCGCCAACTCAAGGGAGAAGGTGTCGGTATCCATAGAGACCTCCATGTCCTTTATAAAGGGAGTCTCCACCGGCAAAATTTTTGCAGTGGCACAAGAGGTCTCCTGCGGCCGGACACTAGCCCGCTATGACGTGCCTGTCACCACCGAGGATGGTACACTGATTGCACTGCTGCATGGTACTGTGTATAGAAAGTAAAACTTACACGTTGAAACGGAAGTGCATCACATCTCCGTCCTGGACCACATAGTCCTTTCCTTCGATGCGGAGCTTGCCTGCCAGCTTTATCTGCTGCTCGGTCTTTAATTCCATTATGTCGTCGTAGCTGTAGACCTCGGCCTTGATGAATCCTTTCTCAAAATCTGTGTGGATTACACCTGCTGCCTGGGGTGCCTTGTCCCCCTCGTGGAATGTCCAGGCACGGCACTCATCCTCTCCTGCGGTGAAGAAAGTGCGCAGTCCCAGAAGATTATATGCCGCATGGATAAGCCGTACCAGGCCTGATTCCTCAAGGCCGGCCATCTCCAGGAACTCCTTGCGCTCCTCCTGGGTCTCCAGCATTGCAATCTCTGCTTCAAGCTTTCCGCATACAACAATGGCGGCAGAGCCTTCCTTGGCAGCAATCTCCTCCACAATCTTGGAATATTGGTTGCCATCTTTTGCAGAGCCCTCGTCCACGTTGCAGACATAGAGCTGCTTCTTCATGGTGATGAGCTGCAGATCCTTGACTATTGCCAGCTGGTCGTCGGTGAATTCTATGGAACGTGCAGGCTTGCCATCGCTTAAAGCCTTGTTTAGCATCTCCAGCACCTCAAGCTCTGCCTGGGCAGCCTTGGCCGCATCTTTCCCTGCATGCAGCAGTTTCTCGGTCTTTACTTTCCTTTTTTCTACTGTCTCCAAGTCTGAGAGAGCCAGCTCAATATTGATGGTCTCGATATCGGAAGCAGGATCCACCTTGTTGCTCACATGGATTATGTCTTTGTCGTCAAAGCAGCGTACTACATGGGCAATGACGCCAACCTGCCTGATATGGGACAGGAACTTGTTGCCAAGGCCCTCCCCTTTGGATGCGCCGCCGACAAGGCCTGCAATATCAACAAATTCCACGATTGCAGGAACAGTCTTCTTAGGATGGAAGAGTTCCGAAAGGTTGTCCAGCCGCTTGTCCGGCAAGCTGACGATGCCCACATTCGGTTCGATGGTGCAGAATGGATAATTGGCAGCCTCTGCCGGAGCCGAGGTCACCGCCGAAAATATTGTTGATTTTCCTACGTTAGGAAGTCCTACTATACCGCAATTAAGTCCCATATTTTTATTTTATTGAAAAGAAGTTATAATGTCCATATGGAAGAAAGAGCTGTCATTACATATATAAAATCGGGAGATGATATCCTGCTTATACACAAGAAGACCGGACACGGTGCCGGGAAGGTGAATGCTCCTGGCGGACATATTGAACCGGGGGAGACCCCTGTGCAGGCTGCAGTGCGGGAGTGCATGGAGGAGACAGGAATTATTCCGGTAAATCCTGTATTGAAAGGAGTTCTG
>CADAEX010000034.1 GCA_902787125.1 uncultured Spirochaetaceae bacterium | reverse complement strand
CACTACAGACGGCTCTACGAGGCCCAGAAGAAGGTAATAACCAGGCTTGCGGAACAGGAGGACTGCATCATAATCGGCCACTGCTCCAACTTCATACTCCAGCGGATGGAGGGAGCCCTCCATATCTTTATAGGGACCGACATGCCGAACCGGGTTCAGTACCTTTCCACAAAGTATGCCTTAAGCCCCCAGAAGGCTTTGGAAAAGATTAAAAGACAGGACGAGGATACCGGCAGATACTACCGCCTCTTTACAGGGCAGGACTGGAGGGATCCCGACAACTATCACTTTGCCATAGATTCAGCTATGTTCGGAGATGCCGGCACAGCGGCTATGATCGAGTATTTTATCAAGAAAGGATACGACTCCCTGAGCGCTGCCGGCATCAGGGAGCTGATGGATCATTATTCAACAGGGCGATAAATAACTCTTACCTGCTTTAAAAGTCCCTCGCCGTCGCTCTTTGTGGCAATATCTTCCATATCGTTCAATGCTGTATGGATAATGCGGCGCTCGAAAGGATTCATAGGCTCAAGAAGCTTAGACCTCTTGGTGCGGCGCACCTGCTCTGCAGTCCGCAGTGCCAGCTTCACCAGGTTGCTCTCCCGGCGCTCTCTGTATTTCTCCACATCAATGATAATCCGCTTAGGATTTTCCATGAGCTTTCCGGCATATACATTCACCAGAAGCTGGATTGCATCAAGGTTCTTACCCTTCTTTCCAATCAGGATTCCGGAGTGCTCGGACTCGATCATGATCCGGATCTTGTTGTCGTTCCTGTAACATACATATGCATTTCCAGGGTAGTCCATCTTCTCGATAAGATCTTCCACAAAGTTAAGAAGCTTGATCTCGAAGTCTCCTTCCGGCTCAAGGCGCTCAGATGTCTCCATCTCCACAGAGCTCTCTGCTGGGGCCTCCTCGGCAGCATCATCCTCCTCATCCACAGGAAGATCATCCTGCTGGTCATTCTGGGCATTTATATGAACTCTTATCTTCACATTGCCTTTGTGGAAAAGTCCCGGCTTGGTGTTCTCAAGAATTTCCACATCAAATTCATCCCGTTCCAGGCCCAGGGCCTCAACTGCTTTATCTATCGCTTCTTTTTCTGTCTTTCCTTCAAATTCCATATCTATCTCCTGTCATGCCTTTGCCTTTGCTTTTACTTTCTGTCTGTGGTTGATGTAGAGCTGCTGTCCTATGGAGAGAATGTTGGTCATAGTCCAGTAGAGAAGCAGTCCCGAAGAAACATCATAAAGGACAAAAAGGAAAATAATTGGCATTGCATATGTCATCATCTTCATCTGGCTCTGCTGCTGGCTGCTTCCACCGGAAGATCCTGCCGGCTGCATAAGCTTAGAAGAAATAATCTGTGAAACTGCCATAAGGATAGGCAGCAGTCTTATATCGCTTCCAATAAACAAAATGGAAGTAGGTGCAAAGTTCCAAATGGAGTCAGGCTGTGAAAGGTCTGTGATCCATGGCTCCAGGAAGCCGGCACCACGCAGCTCGAAGAAGCTGTTCAGAAGTCCGTACAGGGCAAAGAAAATAGGCATCTGCAGAAGAATCGGGAAACAGCCTGAAAGTGGGCTTACTCCCTCTCTCTTGTACAGCGCCGCAAGCTCTGCGTTAAGCTTCTGAGGATTGTTCTTATACTTGTCCTGGATCTCCTTCATCTTTGGAGAAAGGGCAGACATCTTGGCAGATGACTCGAAGCTCTTCTTGGTAAGCGGATAGAGGACAATCTTAACAACAATGGTAAGGAGGATGATTGCCACACCGTAATTAGGAATAAGCTTGTGGAACGATATCAGAAGCCACTTGAGGATAGCCTGGAGCCATCCCAGGATTGCACCGGAATCCAGCACTCTGTCCAGCTCCATCTTTGTCATGCCGAAGCCGTTGGTGTCGGCACTGTCGTAGCGGCGGAGCTCGCTGCTGCTCTTAGGTCCGATGTAGAACTTGAATGTATCTATAAAGTTTGTGCTCTTTACTACCGGGCGGGAGAAGAACATGCGGGATGCATTCTCCTGGCCTGCCACAGGCAGCTGGGAGAAGGTGGTCACATACTCGGTGGCATCGGTTATACCGATTACTGCAAAGTATTTTCCGCTTATTGCAGACCATACTGTCCGGCCTGTAACCTCTTTGGTCATATCAGACTTGGTCAGCTTGACCATCTTTTTCTTCTTGTCGCCGTTCAAAGTCACATACCGGCGGAAGTCCTCCCTGTTGTCCAGCTTTGTGAACTGAGGACCGATCTGAGGGCCGAATCCCAGGGAATAGGCATAGCCGTTGGAGTTGAAGTTGATTGCCTTTCCAGTCCTGCTGGTGAACTCTACAGCCAGCTCAACCATGTATTCATCGGGCTTGAAAGTGTATGTCTTCTTGATCTCAACCGGAACAGGATTGCCGTTTCCCACAGTCAGGTTCACATCTTTCCTGAACTCAACCACTGTATCATTGCCCTGCTTGAACTGGTTCACCGCAAAGGCACCGCCCAGAGGCTGTCCGTTTATATCGCCGAAATAGAGCTCGAAGGCATTCATCTGGCTCTCTTTCCGGTAGATCATCTCAAGGTTCTGACCCTCTTTCTCCGCATGTCCCTTAAGCTTGATGGATTTTACTGAACCCCCTTTGGTGGTCAGGACTGCGCTGAAGACATCGGTCTCCACATTTACATCCTGGTAGCTTCCCGTATCGGGGGTGGTGTTCACCTGGACCTGAACCGGTCCGGCGCTGTCTGATGCTTCCGGAGCAGCCTCCTCTGGAGCAGGGGTGACAGCCTCCTGCTGAACCGGCTTCGGCTCCTCCACCGGGAAGAAGATGGCCTGAACAAAATATCCTGCAGAAATAACTATTACGCATAGAATCACTGCAATTATGGTATTTTTTTCCATAAATAAAAACTCCTTATGAGTTAAGGAACGGGATCATATCCTCCGGCATGGAAAGGATGACATTTCAAAATCCTTCTTACCGCAAGATACAGCCCTTTCCAAGGACCATATTTTTCAATTGCTTTGTAGGCATAGGCAGAGCAGGTGGGTGTAAACCTGCAGCACGGTGGAAATAATGGGGATATGGTTTTCCGGTATACCGAGATTAAAAATAAAAAAATACTTTTTATTATCCTATTCAGAAACATTTAAAATACCTGCTTGGCCGCAGATAGAGAAAAGCTCTGAAAATGTATCTTTGTATTCCAGATTTTTTTTGTAGACAATAAAGAGAAGGTCGTATCCGTCGTGCTTAAGCTGCTCTTTTATATTCCTGAATACTTCTCTTATAATCCGTCTTGTCCTGTTTCTTTCTACCGCATTTCCGTAATTTTTCGGAGTAGTCACTGCCATCCGGCTGATTCCTGTGCCATTTTTCATGTACAGAAGCTTGAAACCGGAATCTTTTATTGCCGCCGCTTCACGAAAAATCTGCTTTATCTCTGTTTTTTTTTTATCCGTTCTTTCTCAGTAAGGCTTTTTCTCATCTGCAACTGACAGCTTTTTTCTTCCCTTCTGTCTTCTTCTCATAAGAACAAGGCGTCCGCCAGCAGTTTTCATTCTGGCTCTGAATCCGAATCTTCTGTTTCTCTTGACCTTGCTAGGCTGGTAAGTTCTTTTGTCTGTTCCTCTCATATCAGGAAACTCCTTATATAGGTTTCTAACCCATGTTAGATTTTTTCACTTTGAGATATCAATATAATTCGATTTGACTTTCCGTGTCAACTATCTTAATGATATCTTTATATTATCTATATATTTATCGGGAAATCTCCCCTTAATCTTCTCTAAAAATTCATTTTTTCTAAGCCGGGCCATCTGGACCCATCCGGGATGGTCTGCCGTAAGGAGCAGGGTCTTGCCCTTTATATCCTGGATCTTAAGGTGTTCTGCCGCCTCTTCTCCCACAAGATCGGGCCACGCGTCAAAAATTGTCTCCTCCCGCCTGGAGATCTTCATGGAGGAGAAAAGCTCCTTTAAAATGTCACCGGCCTGGCGTGTACTCATTCAGAGCCCCTCCTTCAACCGAATAGCATTTCTCGCTGCCCCGGCCTGTAAAAAGCTGCTCCCCCGGCAGGTATGTGAAAAAAGCCTGGTCGTACTGAGGCAGGGTGGCAATAAACCGCTCCCTTTTTCCCCTGTCCAGCTCCAGAAGCACGTCGTCTATAAGGAAAATAGGATGCCGCCCTGTCTTGGCAGTATAAAAGACAGCCTGGGCGTTCCGCATGGCCAGGGTAATAAGCCTGGACTGACCGGTGGAGGCAATCCTGGAGAAATCTTTGTTTGACATATAGAAGCAGAACCGGTCCCGGTGGGGTCCCCAGTTGGTCATACCAGTCTCCAGGTCCCGCTCCTGCTTCTCCTCAAGAAGGGCTGTCACAGCATCAGCATCGGCAGCTTCGCCCCAGGAGCTCTGGTACCGCAGCTTTATAGTCATGTCGCTGCCCGACACCTCCTTGAACACCTGGGAGAACAGGGGGCTGAACTCCTCTGTCACAGCCCTTCTGCGGGCCACCAGCTCAAGGCCGGATACTGCCAGCTGCCGGTCAAGGACAGGGAGAAAATCAAGCTTCTTCTCCTTAAGCACCGCGTTCCGCATACGCAGAATCTTGCTGTATTCCCGCAGCTTCTCCAGGAACGGGATGTCGTAGATGCCCATGACCTGATTGAAGAAAAGCCGGCGCCGCTCGGGGGATCCGTTCACAAAGTAGATATCCTCGTGCTTGAAGACAATGCAGGGAATATTCTCTATAAGATCCTTCCGGTCGGCCACAATCTTGCCGTTCTGCCGTATCTCCTTCCGCTCCTTCTCCAGCTTGAGGGAAATGGTGTTCTGCTGGCTGTTCCTGTCAAAGAAAGTCCCCTCCACCATCATATCTTCCTTTCCCTGGGTTATGAGAAGTTCATCCTGATGTGTGCGGAAAGAGCCGCCGAAGCACAGAAGGTAAATAAGCTCAAGGAAATTGCTCTTTCCCTGGCCGTTCTCCCCGATCAGATAGATATTCCGGGCATCGGTGTCCAGCCTGCTGTTCATGAGGTTTCTGAAATTATATGAGCGTACCGATAAAAACATCTCACAGCTGCATAGGCATCATGATATGGAAGAAATCTCCCTCGGGAACTCCCACCAGTGTCATGGCCCTGTTTGCTTCGGAGAACTTTATGGCAATGTCATCCTCTTCCATAGCCTTAAGAGGCTCCAGGAAGTGCATGTAGTTGACAGCAATCTTCATGTCGTCCCCCTTGTACTCACATGCTACTTTGACCTTTGCGTTTCCTATCTCGTTCTCCTCGGAAAGGATAGTCAATGTATCCTCTGTAAAATCGAAAAGTATTTTCTTAGCCTTCTGCTCGGCAAAGATGGAGACTCTGGAAAGGGCAGTGAGGAAATCTCCTTTCTTTATGATGGCAGTGTAGCTCTGATTCTCCGGAATGACTCTCTTATAGTTAGGGAACTGTCCTTCGATAAGTGTGGAATAAAGTTTGTTCTTATCAAATTTTACAAAGAAGCATTTGTCAGATACAGCAATCTGAAGATTTCCCTGACCCGATGCCAGCTTCTTTATCAGGCCCAGTATCTTCACAGGAATTATCACACCTTTGAATTCAGCATTTGTAATTACGATATCTTTTTTAATGAAGGAAAGTCTTCTTCCATCTGTGGAGACCATCTTTATGCAGTCATCCTCTCTCTCAAGATAGACACCGTTCATAAAATATTTAGTCTCATCAGATGACACAGCGAATATAGTGCTGTTTATCATATCGATGAAATCTTTCTGACCTACTTCAAAGTACTTGTCATCTTCTATTTTAATAAGTTCAGGATAGTTGCCTGCCTCAATGACTTTAAGCTGAATATTTGTATCTCCGCTTTCAGAATCCACAGTCAGTTTATCGCCGGAAAGATTGAACTTTACATCTCCCTCGGGGAAAGTGCGCAGCACACCTAAAAGCTTGTCGCAATATACTGTGGTGCTTCCCGGTTCCTCCATATCAACAGGAATATAAGTCTCATATCCTATTTTAAGATCTGTAGCTTTTATATAAAGATTTCCATCTTTAACTTCCAGAAGAACATTGGAAAGAATAGACATAGTATTTCTTGAAGATATTATTCCCTGAGCAACTGCAATTTCGTTAAGAAGAGAATTCTTATTGCAACTGAATTTCATTTTTTTTCTCCTTTTCCCTCTACTAAAACTATTAATTTATTCATAAAGTTAGTAGTAATAGTAGTAAGCTCACATAATAAGTTAATAAGCAGTCAAAATCTTTATAACAGAAGTATTTAACCCTGTTTATAAATTTCTGTACTTATTCCCGGATTCCTATTTTTATCCCTTTTCAGAAGCATCTTTCAAGGAAGCTTCAATTTTTTGAATAACAGGTTCCAATGTCGGATTAGATTTTATACTGTCCTCAACTTTTTGTATAGCATAGATGACTGTGGTATGATCTTTTCCGAACTCATTTCCTATCTCATTCATGGAGTATTCACCAAGATGATTTATAATATACATGGCTATCTGCCGCGGCCATGCAATATTCTTTGTCCGTTTTCTTCCCCTTATATCGCCGGATGATATATTGAAATACTCAGCTACAGCCTTTATTATCCGGTCTATGGAGACATTCTCCTGCTTTGTTGCAGTAAGGTACGAAAGCTGCTCCTTTGCCACGTCCAAAGTGACTTCCCGCCTTATAAGATCAGAGTAGGCCACAATCTTTGTAAGGGCTGACTCCAGATCCCGGACGCTGGTGGTTACATTCTTGCTTATGAATTCAAGGACTTCATCTTTTATAGAGACATTGAGCCTGGAACACTTCTTCTTAAGAATAGCCATCCTGGTCTCGAAATCAGGAAGCTTCAGGTCTGCATTGAGTCCCGACATAAAGCGGCTTTTCATACGCTCGGTCAGGTTCTTGAGCTCGGAAGGATGACGGTCGCAGGTAAAGACAATCTGCCGGTTCACCTCGTACAGGGCGTTGAATGTATTGAAAAGCTCCTCCTGCACACCCTCCTTTCCCTGGAAGAAATGGATATCGTCGATAAGGAGCACATCCACTCCCCTGTATTTATTCTTGAATGCCGCCATCTTAGGCTTCTGCCCCAGGACTGCAATGAATTCGTTGGTAAACTTCTCTGCAGTCACATAGACCACTTTTTTCTCAGGAAATCTGCGGTAGATATCGTTTCCTATGGCATGCATGAGATGGGTTTTTCCCAGCCCTACACCGCCGTAGATAAGGAAAGGATTGTAGAATTTTCCCGGTGCTTTTGCTATGGCCATGGCAGCGTTTGCGGCCAGCTCGTTGTTTGTGCTTATCACAAAGTTGCTGAATGTGAATTCTTCCTTTAAATCCGGATGGTTTTTAGGAGAGTCGCCCCCCTTGTCCCTTTTCTGGATATTCTGCTCCGGTTTGGAGGGATCCTGCTTCTTTATCTCTATATTTACCTTTATTGCCGAGCCGTTCCGTTCCGAAAGCTCATCTTCTATTTTCTTTATAAAGCCCAGAGACTCCAGCTTCTCCTTGAAGAACTTGGAGGAGGTTCCCAGGTTAAGGATTCCTTCGTCGGAAGAGATGTAGTAAACCTGGTCAAGATACATTCCACCTTCGCCCTGGGAAACACTTTTCCTCATTTTACCGATTATCTCTTCTAAAAGTAGTTTATACATAATACTTTTTTCCCTTTTTCCACAAGTTATCCACCGTAATGTGAATAACTTAAAAACTCATATAAATTTCAACCCGTAAAAATGTCGACTTTCTAAATCGTTGTGTTGTAATAAGTTACAAAGCCAGAAAATTTCCGCTAAAAAAATTAACCCAAAAACAGGAAAAATTCCTCTTAGGAATGAAAAGTTATCCACAACTTATTCAGAAGTATGTCAAGTTTACCCCATTCCATTGCAATTTGCAAGCAAAAATTTGTCCCGACTCATTGCATCTTTTTAATAAAATATATATAATATAGTAAAAGAGATATCTTATTAAGAGATAACAAATTTAGTAGGGAAATATGAAAAACAATTATACTTCTGAAGATATTCAAGCCCTTAAAGGACTTGAGCCGGTACGTGTAAGACCAGGTATGTATATCGGGTCCACAGGCCCTGCCGGTCTGCACCATCTGGTATACGAGGTTGTGGACAACAGTATAGACGAAGCCATGGCAGGTTACTGCTCAAAGATAACTGTGGCTCTGGAGAATTACGATATTGTCCGGGTGGAGGATGACGGACGGGGTATTCCTGTGGACATGCACCCCACCGAAGGGATAAGCGCCCTGGAGCTGGTTCTCACCAGGCTCCATGCCGGCGGAAAGTTCAACAAGGGAGCCTACAAGGTTTCCGGAGGACTCCACGGCGTAGGTGTAAGCTGCGTTAACGCCCTTTCCGACTGGATGGAGGCTACTGTCTCCAGAGACGGTCATGTCTACCGCCAGCGGTACGAGAAAGGTATTCCTGTGACCCGGGTGGAGATAGTGGGGGACACCGATGCCCACGGCACCATGATCCGCTGGAAGGCAGACCGGGGCATTTTTGCCGAGACCACTCACTACGAATATGACATTCTGCGGAAAAGGCTCTGCGAGCTGGCATTCCTAAACAGCGGCATCACCATCCTGTTCAAGGATGAGCGGACCGAATCCCCCCAGGAGGAGACACTCCGTTATGAGGGCGGTATCGTCCAGTACGTAAAGCAGATCAACAGCCAGACCAACAGCAAGTTCTTCATTCCCCAGGAGCCTATCTACATCACAGGGGAGAAAAATGATGTCATCACAGAGCTGGCTCTCCAGTACAATGACTCCTACGGCGAAAATATCAACACCTACGTCAACGATATCAACACCCGTGAGGGTGGAACACATCTGGAGGGTTTCAAGAACGCTCTGACCTATGTTTTGAACAAATGGCTGGAGAAAAACGAGAAGCTTAAGAAAAAACTGGAGAAGGAAGACAAGGAGGCAGGCCTTACCGGCGAGGATGTCCGGACCGGCGTAGTGGCTGTCCTTTCCATGAAGGTTCCTAATCCTGAGTTCGAGGGGCAGACCAAGGAGAAGCTGGGAAACACCGAGGTCCGCACCATTGTGGATGCCCTGGTCAAGGATCAGCTGAACGCCTACTTCGAGCTCAATCCGGAGGTGGTGGAGAAAATCCTTGAGAAGGCAGTGAGCGAGGCATCGGCCCGCATAGCCGCCCGGAAGGCCAAGGACGCACTCCGCAAAAAGTCCTTCGCCGACAGCTTCGGACTTCCGGAAAAACTTTCCGACTGCTCCTCCAAGGATCCGGAGCAGTGCGAAGTGTACATCGTGGAGGGAGACAGCGCCGGCGGCTCTGCCAAGAAGGGCAGGGACAGCCGCACCCAGGCCATACTGCCTCTCTGGGGCAAGATGCTCAACGTAGAGAAGGTAAAGGAAGAGAAGGTTATGAACAACGACAAGCTGGAGCCTGTGATCGCGGCTCTGGGTGCCGGCTTCGGCGAGACCTTCAGCCTGGACAAGCTCCGCTATCACAAGATTATAATCATGGCCGATGCCGATGTGGATGGAAGCCATATCAGGACACTGCTCCTGACCTTCTTCTTCCGCTATATGCCGGCCCTTATAGAGAAAGGCTACGTATACCTGGCCATGCCTCCGCTGTTCAGAGAACCGGAACAAGGCCAATGTGCAGCGGTACAAAGGTCTTGGTGAGATGGATGGTACCCAGCTGTGGGAGACCACCATGGATCCTGCCAGAAGAAAAATGAAGGTTGTCACAATTCCTGATGCCCAGGCCGCAGACCAGATCTTCACAGTCTGCATGGGAGAGGAAGTCGAGCCCCGGCGTAAGTTCATCGAAGAGAACGCAGTTTACGCCAAGCTGGATGTTTAACAGGAAGAGGGTAGAGATATGGAAGAGATTATTACACCACAGGGTGGAACAGTTATACAGATTCCTATAGAAGAGGAAGTTAAGCAGGCATACATCGATTATTCCATGTCAGTAATCGTTCAGAGAGCGCTGCCGGATGTGCGGGACGGTCTTAAGCCGGTTCACCGCCGTATCCTGTACGCAATGGACGAGCTGCATCTGGTGAACAGCGGGCCTACCCGTAAGTGTGCCAAGATAGTCGGCGATGTGCTGGGTAAGTACCACCCCCATGGCGATGCATCTGTCTACGACGCACTGGTCCGCCTGGGACAGGACTTTGCACAGCGCTACACAGTCATAACCCCACAGGGAAACTTCGGTACCATTGCCGGCGACCCGGCAGCGGCCTACAGATATACCGAGGCCAAGATGGCAAAGCTTGCCGAGGAGATGGTGAAGGATATCGACAAAGAGACTGTGGATATGATCCCCAACTTCGACGAGACCGTGAAGGAGCCTACAGTCCTGCCGGCCAAGTTCCCGTTCCTCCTTTGTAACGGAACCACAGGTATTGCAGTAGGTATGGCAACCAACATGCCGCCTCACAACCTGCGGGAAGTGGCTGCCGCCATCAGCGCATACATCGACAATCCGGACATCACCGTGGACGGACTCTGCCAGCATATCAAGGGCCCCGACTTCCCGACCGGCGGCATTGTGTATGGAACTTCCGGCTTCAGGCAGGCTTACGAGACAGGCCGTGGCAAGGTTGTAATCCGGGCCAAGGAGACAGAGGAAGTATCCTCCACCGGCAAGATATCATTAGTGTTCACCGAGGTTCCATACGGCGTCAACACCACAAATATCATCAAGAAAATCAAGGAGCTTGTAAGGGATAAGGCTCTGGAAGGGATTTCCGATGCCAACGACGAGTCATCAGACCGCACTGGAATGCGCCTTGTAATCGGTCTTAAGCGGGATGCAAGCCCAAAGGTTGTGCTGAACCAGCTTTATGCAAAGACAGACCTGCAGGCCAACTTCGGCATCATCAACCTGGCTCTGGTGGATGGTCGTCCACAAATCCTTACATTAAAAGAACTTATACAGAATTTTGTAAAGCACAGAGATATTGTGGTAACCCGCCGCACCCAGTTCGAGCTCAAGAAGGCAAAGGAGCGGGCTCACATATTGGAAGCCCTTATCGTGGCTGTGGACAACATCGACGAAGTTGTGGCTATCATCAGAGCCAGCGCCGATGTCACAGATGCAAAGGCAGCCCTCTGCAAAAGGTTCGGCTTCGACGATATCCAGGCTCAGGCAATTGTGGATATGCAGCTCAAGCGGCTTACCCACCTGCAGATAGACGAGCTTAAGAAGGAGATGGAGGAGATACTCTCCCTTATCCGTCATCTGGAAGACCTTCTGGCACATCACGAGAAGATTCTGGAAGTGGTCAAGAACGAGACCAACGACATTGCATCCCGCTACGGCGATGACCGGAGGACACAGGTTGTCCACAGCGAGCTTGAAGGCTTCAATATCGAAGATCTTATCGAGAGAGAGGATATGGCTGTCCTTATCTCCAACCAGGGCTTCATCAAGCGGGTTCCCGTATCTGCATACAAGAGCCAGAGCAGGGGTGGCAAAGGCTCCATGGCATCAAAGATCAGGGGCAGGGAAGACTTTGTGGAGCACCTGTTCATAGCCTCAACCCACGACTATATCTTCTTTGTCACCAACCGGGGCAGGGCCTTCTGGCTTAAGGTCCACGAGATTCCTGAGCTAGCAGGCAAGGGTTCCAGGGGAGTTCTTGTCAGGACCCTGTTCAACATCGATGCCGACGAGGAGATTGAGACAATCATCAACCTCCAGGACTTCAACGACGAGACCTTCATCCTGTTCTGCACCGCAAAAGGTATTGCTAAGAAAGTTGCCACCAGCGCCTTCCGCAATGCCAAAACCAAGGGTATCCGGGCCATCGAGATCCGGGAGGACGACCGCCTTATCAAGGCAATCCTCACCACCGGTAATGACGATATCCTGGTGGTATCCAAGTCAGGCCAGGCGCTGCGCTACAACGAAAGCGCCATCCGGGCTATGGGCCGGGGTGCCATGGGAGTTATCGGCATGAGAGTCCAGGGGGACGACGAGGTTGCCGGCGTGATGAGGGCCGAGGAAGGAAAGATGATGCTCCTTATTACAACCCAGGGCTATGGAAAGAGGACAGACTACCAGCTCTTCAAGCCCCACGGCCGGAGCACCAAGGGACAGATTGCCTATGCCATCAACGATAAGACAGGCCCGGTTGCCGGCGTAGTATCGGTAGCCGAGGAGGACGAGCTTATGTGCATCACCTCCAAGGGTAACACCGTCAAGGTGAAGGTGAACGAGATCTCCACCCAGGGAAGGAACTCCATGGGAGTCAAGGTGGTCAATGTTGCCGAGGGGGACTATATCATAAGCCTTGCCAGTGTATCACCGGATGCTGACGACGAGGGTGCCGAGGAGTAACCCTCAGGCCAGGGCAATAAAAAGGGGGCGCCGCAAGGACGCCCCTTTTTGTTTCACGTGAAACAGTGGTTTAAGCCTCTTCAACCACCAGCTTGTCAGAAATAGTTTTTCTCAGGTAGGACTCAACTCCGTTCTTAAGTGTAAGCTTTGCCATAGGGCAGCCGTTGCATGCTCCCTTAAGCTTCACCAGCACCAGATTTTCAGCTTCCTTGAATTCAACCAGCTCAATATCTCCACCATCTGCCTGAAGGCTGGGGCGGATATTATCTATTGCCATTTTAATCTGTTCAATCATCTTTAACTCCTTCTATCTATAAATATACTTGAAGAAAAAAAATAATCAAGTATAATATAAGCGATGGGAAAAATAATTGTATTTTCTAACCAGAAGGGCGGAGTAGGCAAGACCACTACCGCAGTGAACCTGGGGGCCTATATTGCCGACATGGGCAAAAAAGTGCTTCTTATTGATTTTGATCCTCAGGGAAATCTCTCCACATTTGCAGGGCTGGACAAGGATGCCCCCGGCATCTACGAAGCTATTGCAGGTATAAAAGATATAAAGGATGTCATCCAGAAGACACCGGTGGAGAATCTCTACGGCATAGGCTCCAATGTAAACCTTTCGGGAGCAGCTATAGAGCTGGCCACAGTAGACAACAGGGAAAAATATCTTAAGACGGTATTGGATGATGTCAAGAACGAGTATGATTACATATTCATCGACAGCCCTCCATCCCTTGGGCTCCTTTCTCTCAACTGCCTGGTGGCTTCCGACTTCATAATAATACCCATGCAGTGTGAATATTTTGCAATGGAGGGGTTGAGCCTTCTTATCCAGACCATAAGCTCGGTTCAGCACAGCCTGAATCCG
>CADAEX010000033.1 GCA_902787125.1 uncultured Spirochaetaceae bacterium | reverse complement strand
TGGATTCCATGAAGATAAAATGCTTATCCTCATACTTTTTCCAGCCATCCCTGGAGGCATCCACCAGAATCGGGTAACGGGACCATTCCAGAAGAGGAACATCATCCTGGCTTGCCCCTATGACAATAGTGTTATCCGGCGAAAAACGCATTGTCTGCTCAAGGAACGCAATCTTGTCATTACCTGACCTGAAGTTGCAGGTATAGTCCATTATCTGACCGCTGTAGGATGACACATGGTTTCCCACAATGCCCCGGAACAGGGTATCGGCCCCCTTGAAGTACAGGGAACTCTTTATAAGCGAATCTGTGCTGCAGCTGGCAATATAAAGCTCAAAGCCTTCGGACTGAAGAATCCGCATCACATCCAAGGCAGATTCCGAAATTTTAGCACTCAGTATTTTAGAAACATTTTCCAGAATTATGGAGGGCTGTCCCTTTATCAGGGAACCTAAATGACCTCTTGTCCAGCTTTGCACAGCGGGACTTTTCTCATGCTTCAGCATGAAGGAGGCCATCAGTTTTTTCTTGAATAGAAGATAGTTGTTGGTACGGAGATAGTCTATAAGGATATGGTCGCTGCTGTAAAAAGCAGAATACGGCATAAATGGAATTATTGTTCCATTATATCCCCATACAATGTTCATTTACAGTAGTTTGATTAACCTTTGATTCCGTACTTCTTGTTGAACCGCTCTACTCTTCCTGCTGTGTCAACCAGTTTTTCCTTACCTGTGAAGAAAGGATGGCAAGCGGAGCAGATTTCAACCTGGATATCGCCTACAGAAGAACCAGTCTCAATAACATTTCCACATGCACATGTGATTTTGGCTGGCTTGTAATCTGGATGTATACCCTTTTTCATATATATTTCCTCCAATTTATACGTCCATTGGACCTGTTGTGTTCATTGACCGTAAGAATGCTTCATTATTCTTTGTTTTTTGCATTCTGTCAATCAGCATTTCAATAATTTCTACATCATCCATAGGATTTATTACTTTTCTGAGTACCCAAATCTTCTTGAGTTCCTCCTCAGACAGGAGCAGATCCTCCCTTCTGGTGCCCGATTTCTTGATGTTGATGGCTGGATAGAGTCTCCGGTCTGCAATCTTCCGGTCCAGAACCATCTCCATGTTACCAGTACCCTTGAATTCCTCGAAAATAACCTCGTCCATACGGCTTCCTGTCTCGATAAGGGCAGTTGCTATGATGGTAAGGCTTCCGCCGTTCTCTATGTTACGGGCAGCACCGAAGAATCTTTTAGGTTTATGGAGGGCATTGGAGTCCACACCTCCGGAAAGTATCTTGCCGGAAGTAGGCACTGTCTGGTTGTAAGCTCTTGCAAGACGGGTTATGGAGTCCAGCAGGATCACAACATCCTTCTTATGTTCCACCATGCGCTTTGCCCGCTCAATCACCATCTCGGCCACCTGGACATGGCGGGAAGCCTGCTCATCGAATGTGGAGGCAATCACCTCGCCCTTTACATTGCGACGCATATCAGTCACTTCCTCAGGCCGCTCGTCGATAAGAAGCAGGATAAGGTTGATCTCAGGATGGTTCTCGGTTATGGCATTTGCAATCTTCTGCAGGATAACTGTCTTTCCTGACCGCGGAGGAGATACAATAAGACCGCGCTGTCCCTTTCCTATAGGACAGAACAGGTTGATCATCCTGGTACATGGGTCTCCCGACGCGGTCTCCATATTGATCCGCTCATCAGGGAACAGCGGAATCAGGTTGTCGAAAGGAACTCTTGTCTGAGCCACCACCGGATCATCTCCGTTGATCTGCTCCACCCGCAGCATGGCAAAATATTTTTCTCCCTCTTTTGGAGGACGGATCTGACCTGATACAATATCGCCGGTCTTAAGGTTGAAGAGCCTTATCTGGGACGGGGAGATATAAATATCGTCGGAACCCGGCAGATAGCTGTTCTGAGGTGACCGTAGGAAACCGTATCCTTCGGACAGGATCTCCAGGGAGCCATATGCATAGATAATGCCTCCGCCAAGGGTATGGGACTTAAGAATCTGGAATATAAGATCCTGTTTCTTAAGGCTTCCCAGGTTCTCGTTGGGAATTCCCATCTCCAGGGCTTTCTGTCTGAGCTCAAGAAGGCCCAGCTGGGTAAGGTCGTTGATTTTAAGCATGCTGCGTCCTTCGGTGTTCTCCGGAACCGGATTTGCCGCAGGAGCTGCCGATGCAGCCGGGGAAGCAGATGCCTCCTCCTTTCTATGTCTGCGGGCTATTATCCGTTTTTTGACAACAGCCGGTTCAGCTGTCTTTTTCTCAGAATCAATCTTGGGTTCCTGGTTTTCTACCTGATTTTCAATCTGGTTTTCTTCTTCAAACATAAAAAAAGAAAAACTCCTTTTTCAAAATTAAACTTTAAAACAATTATTTTTAATAAAGAGGTTCGTTTTGAACTGATTATTTGATATTTTTTGTATCTTTATTTAATTTTATTCAAAACAGGGGAAATGTGTCAACCCCTGAATCTTCAGGCTTGCAGAGATTTCTTGAGCTCCTCGCGGTTTGATGCAAACACATTTATATCCTGACCAGGCTTTATCATGCTGCACTTTCCCTCGAAGAAAACTCCGTCCGCAATCTTGAGCTTGGAGGCTTTTACATCGCCGCATACATAGCTGCCACTGGTCATCTCCAGCCTGTCCTCCACCTCTATGTTTCCAATAACCTGTCCAGATATAACTGCGGCATAAGCCTTGATGTCAGCCTTGACCTCTGCACCGGCAGCCACATTCAGGAATCCTGTGGAATCGATGATTCCCTGGAACTTGCCGCAGATGCGCAGGGATTTAGAGAAGCGCAATGTCCCGTCCAGAGATGCATCCTTGCCCAGGACTGCCGCTGTTTTTTCTATATCTTTAGGAACTTTATTATTACTGGAAAACATTTTTATACCTTCTTATTTTATTTTCTTATACTTAAGCCCGGTTGTCAATAGCAGTCCCAGGGCAAGAAGCAGAGCCGCCGCTATTGCACACAAGGCTCCGAACCAGTCGCCCCACCTGGTGTACAGTGTCACAGTGCTGTCATACACGGGGATATCGGCAATCAGATATCCTTCTACAAAAGGCTCCATCTCGGCGACCCGCCGTCCCGATGGGTCTATCACACATGTTATGCCGCTGTTGGTGCTCCGCACCACGGTCCGCCGATTCTCGTAGGCTCTGAATGCGGCCATAGCCATATGCTGCATCTCGGCCGGCACCGAGTAGGCCCAGCCGTCGTTGGAAAGGTTCATTATGACCTGTGCACCGTTCCGCACAAAAGCCCGGGAAAGATCGCCGAAGCTGTCCTCGAAGCAGATAGGGGTTGAGAATCTGAAACCTGCCGCATCAAACACAGTGTACTCGGTGCCGGGAATCCAGAAGTGGGTATCCCAGTCCACCAAGAAGTTGTAGATAAAAGGAAGCTGCTTTTTATATGGGAAGTGCTCGGTGAACGGCACCAGATGGATCTTCCGGTAGACCTTTGTTATCTCCCCCTTCTCGAAAAGGAGGGCCGAGTTGTGGTCCTGCCGGACCTGCTGCCTTGTCTCCTCGTCAAAGCCAAGGACACCTTCGTTGTTGCCCAGCACAAAGGGGACAGACTGCTGCTCCATATAAGCGCGGAGCTCCTTCACCATCTTGTAGTACTCGGGATCGGTGCGGTACCTGGTATGCCAGTCTATGGATGGGACAAAGGAGGTCTCTGACCATACTACGATATCAGGTGGGCCGGCTTTGTCCTCCAGGGCCTGGGTGCTCATCTTTGTAAGGCGGCGCAGTGCCTCCCGGTAGGTGGCATCCCCACCCTGCCATGGGTCTATGTTCTGCTGGATAAGGGCTGCCTTCTTAACAGGGCAGCCGGAGTAATCGTATCCTGTCACAAAGCCGTATACAAGAACAAGTGCAAATACACCGGCATAAGCGGCAGCTGACACCTTTATATGCATTTTTATGCCATTCTGCAGCACATAGGCCAGGAGGGCAGAAGGCAGCACAAGAAGTGCCGATACTCCCCATACTCCTGTAAGGGCAGAAAGCCGGGCCACCAGAGGAACAGAGTACTGGGTGTAGCCCAGAATGCCGTATGGGTAGCCTAAGAAACCTTTGGTCCTGAGATATTCGTAGCCGATCCAGATTATGCTCTGGATCAGGAAGCCCCACTTTGGGAAAGCCTTGTCTGCCAGCTTGAGAGCCGGAAACAGAAAAAAATAGTAAACTGCATAAAGAGCAGGAATTATCACAATTGCAGGGGGATAGAATATGCCCAGCCAATAGTTGAACAGAGCATAGGAGACCAGGCCGTAGAGAAAGCCCCACAGGGGTGCTGTCTTAAGCCTTATGTGGCGTATAGCCATGAACATAGGGGTCAGGGCAACATAGCCGAATATAGGAAACCCTTTGTCACTTATGAATGAGGGAAATGATAATGCAAATAGGATTGCGGAGCAGAATAAAAGAAACAGTGGTTTACTTTTTTCTAAGCGCCCAGACACTGTTCTTCAGTTCCTTTCCAGGTCTAAATACTGCGGCTCCGTGAACCTCGACAGAGACTTGCTCTCCAGTCTTAGGGTTATGGGCTTTCTCCCTTCCCCGGCGGGTTCTTACTTCAAAAGTGCCGAAGCCGCGTAATTCTACAGTTTGATCATTAAGTAGAGCTTTTTTAATCTCTTCAAAAACTTTGTCAACGATTATGTGGATATCTTTCTTAGTTATATCGAATCCTGTGTCGTTATAGATGTTTTCTACTACGTCGTTTTTTGTAACTTTCTTTTCCACATTCACTCCAAAATTACAATCAGGATTGATATAACCGTCAATCAGCCGGCATTCAGCTTGTTAAGCTTCTTTGCCAATCTTGATTTCTTTCTTGCAACAGTGTTCTTATGGTAAATGCCTTTTCCAGCAGCTGTGTCCATCTTCTTGGAAATAAGAATGAATGTCTTCTCAGCTTCTGCTTTGTCATTTCCCTCAACTGCAGCAGTAAAATCTTTGATATAAGTTTTGACTTCGCTCTTTGTCATCTTGTTTCTAAGATGTCTTTTCAAACTCTGTCTGTACCTTTTCTCTGACAACGATTTACTCCTTACATTAAGTTATTCGAAATTAACAGATAAAAATCAGATAGTCAATAAGACCAGCCGACTCTTATTTGAAATCGCTAGGTTTACGTTCCTGTCTCTTGCACTTTTCGCATTCAGCATAGTTTTTCTTCTTGCCGTTTGCAAAGACAGTCTTCATTTTGATCTCGCCACCGCATGGACACAAAAACTTATGAGTTGATGAACCAACACGTGAGTTCTTACTTACCTGTCCCATGAATACCCTCCAAAAAAATAATACAGTGAATAAATATATTGACAATAAACATTTATGTCAAGAACTGTTATTTAGGCTCCTCGGTCACCTGCCATATCTTCCGCTCGGGGTCGAACATGAATCCCGAGATCGGCATTACAAAGCCTGCTCCGTCAGCCGCTGTTATCTTTACGGTCTTGGTCAGGATGTTGATCTCTGCCACCCTGTATGTCTTATCCTCAAACACCACACGGCTTCCTTCGTTAGGGTACTTCTTCCTCTCCTCGGCATAGAAGTCATACTCGTAGGCCAGACAGCACAGAAGCCTTCCGCAGGCTCCCGATATCTTCATGGAGTTGAGGGAAAGGTTCTGGTCCTTTGCCATCTTTATGGATACTGTACGCATCTTGTCTGTGATTCCGTGGCAGCAGTAGTCCCTGCCGCACATTCCAAGGCCTCCGCAGACCATGGCCTCGTCCCTGACACCGATCTGACGCAGCTCTATGCGGATACGGAACACAACCACCAGATCCTTGACCAGGGCACGGAAGTCAATACGGTTGTCGGCAGTGAAGAAGAACATCACCTTCGGGTCATCAAGAAGATAATGGGCAGAGACAAGCTTCATCTCCAGCTTATGGTCTGCAATCTTCTGGGCGCAGATCCTGAAGGCTTCCTTCTCCCGCTCGCAGTTTGTCTCGTACCGCTTCATATCAGCCTCGGTAGCCTTGCGGATTATGGTATACACATCCCGCACATGCTTAGGCTTGCCCCGTTCAGACACCAGATAGATGCCCCCTTTGACCTGGGCCAGGTCTTTTCCGTACTTGCCGTCCACTATGGCATAATCTTTGTCAGCAACATCAAAATCATCCGGATATGCACAGATGGCAGACTCGTTGGAGTGGACAAAGCGGACCTTTATAAGCTTATCGGGGAAATCTATATCCGTAGATTCGGACACTTCCGGCTCATCATCTAAAATGATATCTTCTGTTATCTCATCACTCATTTTTTATTCCTTATTAAGAGAGACACGGCACACACCGTCCAGGACCACGCCGTCCTCGGCTATAAGGCGGGATGTGGAGATGCTTCCCATCACAATACCGGTGGAGAGGACAGTCACTTTGTCTGTTGCTGTGATATCACCTTTGACCATGCCTCCGATAACCACTGATCTGGCCTTGATGGAGCTCTCCACCCTTGCAGATTCGCTTATGAACACCTCGCCGGTGCTCTCGATTGTACCTGAGAAATCACCTGCCAGCTTAATTATGCCGGTGACCTTTATATCGCCCTTGAAGACAGAACCATACCCGAGAAGCGAGTTTACTGTCATGTCATTCTCTTTCATAAATACCTTCCATCAGAAATTTTTACTGCTGTTAAAGTCCAGATACCGCTGAGGATCCACAACCTGGCTTCCGATGCGCACCTCGTAATGGAGGTGGGGTCCGGTGGAGAGTCCTGTGTTGCCCAGGGTTCCGATAACCTCCCCCTGCTGCACGTTCTGTCCTTCCTTTACATAAACCTTATCCATGTGGGCATACCGGGTATAGAAACCATACTTATGCTTAATGACAATATAATTCCCGTAGCCACTTGCGTCAAACGCCTTTTCTATAACTTTTCCATCTGCCGTGGAGACCACCTTGGTTCCCCGGGAGTATGCAATATCAATACCCTTATGCAGATACCAGTGCTTTGTGAAAGGATGGGTGGTAGGTCCGAAATATGAAGTTACATAACCCCGCACATCCTTAAGAGGCCATATAGTAGGCAGCTCCACAATAAGGCTCTGCTGAGCCTGAAGCATCTTTGCTATCTGGTCAAAGTATTCCAACGAGTCCTGCAGAAGTCCCTTCATGGCAGTGAGCTCAGAGACCTCATCCCCCAGATTTCCCGCAGTACGGTCTCTTTTTTCCCCGCTTCCGCTTTTCTCCAGCCCCAGACGGTCCAGAGTGCTGTGAAGCGATTCCTCAAAAACCCTGGAAGTGTTCATCAGGTCTGATATCTGGTCACGGATAACCTCAAGATCTGCATCCCGCTGCTCCAGAACCTGGGTCTTGTCGGTTAGAAGATCAGAGACACCGGTAAACCGGGTCGAATATAGAATAAAGGTCAGCACCATGCAGACCAGGAGAAAGATCACCACAACCATGGAGAAAGCAGAGATCCTGAAGTTGAAGATATTGCGCTCGGAATGAGGAACCAGCATGACTGTCACCTGCTGACGGAAAAATCCTGCTATTCCACCGAAAAATCTGGCAAAGAATTCCCCTATGGCAGAGAAAAAACGCAGAACTCGTTCCACAAACCGTTTTTCAGCTCTTTTGTAATGATGAACCGGGGACAACTCTTTCTCCTAAAATGTTTTGTCAAATATTTGTTGACGATTTTCAATATACCATGTTATTATATATTTAACAACATAAAAAAAACAATCAGGAAGACAATATGAAATTTTTCGATACTCATGCACATATTGGTCTGATACATAATGACCCAATAGAAGAATTAATTGTTATCCAGCAGGCAAAGCAGGATGGAGTGGAGCACATTGTCAGCATCTGCAACAGTCTCCACGACTTTGACCAGGTTTATCAGAACCTGAAGACAGCCACAAATATCTACCACGCAGTGGGAATTTCCCCATCCGAGGTAATGCACCAGGGACGGAACTGGGAAAGCAAGATAATAGAGAATGTCAAGCTGGACAGAGTGGTGGCAATAGGCGAAATCGGCCTGGACTACTACCGGAAGTTCGGTGACAAGGATTCCCAGATTGCCCTGTTCATAAGACAGCTGGAACTTGCTCAGCAGCTCAACTTCCCTGTAATAATCCATAACCGGGATGCAGGAGCCGATGTGCTTGGCATACTTAACCACAGACTGCCGGCAAAGGGAGGTGTGCTCCACTGCTTCTCCGAAAGCTATGAATATGCAAAGAAAGCCATAGATCTGGGCATGTATGTCTCCTTTGCAGGAAATGTCACATATAAGAATGCCAAGAACCTCCACGAGACAGCACTCAATATACCTATCGAGCACATGCTGATCGAGTCCGAGGCTCCGTTCATGGTTCCAGCCGCATACAAAGGCAAGCGGAATATGCCGGCCTACATCCACTCCACCCTGGAGTTCATTGCAGAGCTCCGCAATATGGATCCGGAGGAATGTGCCCATATCCTGTACCAGAACAGCTTAAGGTTCTTCAACATCAAAGAGTGATGACACAGCTGTACCATCCCTTTACCTTCTCAGAAAAAGTCACCATACCGGGAAATCTGTTCCTTGCCCCTATGGCTGGATATACCGATGCGGCCTGGCGGGGCTTCGCCACCAAGTGGGGAGCTGACCTGTGCTACACCGAGATGGTCTCCTGCGAGGCCCTTTCCCGGGACAGCTCCAAGACCATGGATATGATGAGAAAGGCAGAGGAAGAGCAGTTCTACGCCATCCAGATATTCACCTCCAGCCCAGAGACAGCAGTGAAGGCCCTCCCCTATGTGCTGGCACAGAAGCCCTCAGTAATCGACATCAACTGCGGCTGCCCCGTGCCAAAGGTGCTCAAGGGAGGCTGCGGAGCGGCCCTGGGACGCAACCCGGAGCTGATGCACAAGATAATCAAGGCTCTTACAGAAAACACAGATGTGCCTATTACTGTGAAGATACGCTCCGGCTGGGACAAGAACTCCATAAACTTTCTGGAGGCAGCCGATGCGGCTCAGTCTGCAGGGGCAGCCGCTGTCACGCTGCACCCCCGCACCCGAAGCCAGGACTACGCAGGCAAGGCCGACTGGCCACTCATAAAAAAGCTTAAAGACCACATCTCCATCCCGGTCATTGCTTCCGGCGACATCTTCTCTCCCGAGGCGGCGCGGGATGTGCTGGAGACCACAGGCTGCGACGGAGTAATGGTGGCCAGGGGTGCGGTGGGCTGTCCCGAGATATTCCAGTATGCCAAGGAGCTTCTTACAACAGGCACCTATTCCAAGATTCCACAGCACCAGAAACTGGAGAATGCCATGGAGCACTTTGCCAGGTCGGTAAAGTACATCGGCGAGGACCGTGCCTGCAAGGAGATGAAGAAGCACCTGTGCTGCTACACCAAAGGGCTCCCCGGCAGCGCCGAGATCCGCAACAAGATTGTGTTCTGCACCAGCGCCGACGAGTACCTGGGAATACTCCGGAAATTCCTGGAAGAAAATAATTAAGCAATCATTCCAAGTAATCTAAAACAGTATCTAGAAGTGAGTTCTGACGGAACTGATTCAGGTACTTTTTCTTTCTCCTGTCCCAGGCCATCTTGCTGTAGACACCGTTGGCATTTCTTATAACATAATCCCAGTCTGACTCAGTAAACCTGCGCCATGCTGCTTTTTTCACATCCTCTGCTTCTCCTCTTTCCCCATCAGAGATATTCTTGAAATAAACCTGATACCAGTCCATGAGATAGGATAAACGGACAGGCAATGAACCATGTTCATACCTTTCAAAATCTCAACGTGATACCCCTGACTGCAA
>CADAEX010000032.1 GCA_902787125.1 uncultured Spirochaetaceae bacterium | reverse complement strand
TTGGTCCCCAGGGCCAGTGCCAGCTTGGTGGAGCGGTCGCACAGCTTGCGCAGCATGGTGCCGGACAGGTTGTAGGGAGGATAGACTGCTATTGAGTCGCCGGAATGGACACCGGCCCGCTCGATATGCTCCATGATGCCGGGTATAAGGACATCGGTGCCGTCAGAGATCACATCCACCTCAAGCTCGGTGCCAGGCATGTACTTGTCCACCAGCACAGGGTTCTCAATGCCAGATGCCAGGATATTCTTCATATATTTCCGGGTCTGGTCGTCGGACCAGGATATTGTCATGTTCTGACCACCGATCACATAGCTTGGCCTCAGCAGCACCGGATAGCCCAGTGTCTCTGCCGCCTGAACAGCCTCTTCCAGAGACTTCACTCCCATTCCCTTGGGTCGGGAGATGGCAAACTTCTCCAAAAGCTTGTCAAAGCGGGCCCGGTCCTCTGCCAGGTCTATTCCCTCGGCCGAAGTACCTAAAATAGGGATTCCATGCTTATCCAGGAACTGTGTCAGCTTTATGGCGGTCTGCCCTCCGAATGCCACTACAACCCCTATCGGTTTCTCCACATCAATG
Organism: uncultured Spirochaetaceae bacterium; assembly: GCA_902787125.1. Taxonomy (GTDB): domain Bacteria; phylum Spirochaetota; class Spirochaetia; order CADAEX01; family CADAEX01; genus CADAEX01. The sequence continues at coordinate 9,380 of CADAEX010000032.1, read as the reverse complement.
ATGTTCATCACATCCTCTGGGGTAAGGGGCTCGAAGTAGAGCCGGTCCGCAGTGTCGTAGTCGGTGGATACGGTCTCCGGGTTGTTGTTCACAATCACCACGTCATAACCCATTTCACGCAGTGTCCAGACGCAGTGCACCGATGAATAGTCAAACTCGATTCCCTGTCCGATGCGGATAGGACCGCTGCCCAGTACCAGTATCACAGGCTTGCCTGAGCGCTTGAAGGATCTGGATTCGCAGACTTCGTCGCAGGTGGAGTAGAAGTAGGGGGTCTCAGCATTGAACTCGGCGGCGCAGGTATCCACCATCTTGTAGCTGAACCTGTAGCCCGGCAGCTTCTTTGCCCTGCAAATATGCTGCAGTGCCTTGTCGGTGTAGCCCAGGTGCTTTGCCCGTATGTACTCCTCCTTGGACAGCTTCTTCTTTCCTGCCACGGAAAGCTCGAAGTCAGCCAGGTTCCTTATCTTGTCCAGGAACCAGCGGTCTATCTTGGTTACCTCATGGATTTTATCTACGGAAATACCGGACTTGAGGGCTTCAAATACAGTGAAGATACGCCTGTCATCCTGCTTCTTGAGGCGCTCCTCCACAGGTCCGTCATATAAAGATGGGGCATTCAGAGTGTCAAAGCCGTTTTCGGTTCCCCGCACAGCTTTCATCAGCGCCGCCTCGAAGCTGCTTCCTATGGCCATCACCTCGCCGGTAGCCTTCATCTGGGTACCCAGGGCACGGCTTGAGCCTGCGAACTTGTCGAAGGGCCATTTAGGGAACTTGACCACAACATAGTCCAGGGCCGGCTCGAAGCAGGCACAGGTTTTGCCTGTTATGTCATTCTTTATCTCGTCCAGGGTGTAGCCCAGGGCTATCTTGGTTGTTATCTTGGCAATAGGGTAGCCAGTGGCCTTTGAAGCCAGGGCTGATGAGCGGGATACACGGGGATTCACCTCAATGACCGCATACTCAAAGCTGCCCGGGTTCAGGGCAAACTGGCAGTTGCAGCCGCCTACTATGCCCAGGGCTGTGATCATGTTGAGGGAGGCAGAGCGGAGCATCTGGTACTCCTTGTCTGCCAAGGTGAGGGCTGGGGCCACCACTATGCTGTCCCCTGTGTGGATTCCCACCGGATCCAGGTTTTCCATGGAGCAGACTGCAATGACGTTGCCCATGCTGTCCCTCATGGTCTCAAACTCTATCTCCTTCCAGCCTGCAATGCTTCTTTCCACCAGAATCTGATGGATAGGGGACATATGCAGTCCTGTTCCTGCAATAGTCTTGAGCTCTGAGTCGTTGTTGGCGATGCCCCCGCCCGAGCCCCCCAGCGTGAAGGCGGGGCGTATGATGACAGGGTAGCCGATGTCATGGGCTGCCTTCTGGGCCTCCTCCATTGTGTTGGCAATCTCGGAGGGCACCACAGGCTGACCTATAGCCTTCATGGTATCCCGGAAAAGCTCTCTGTCCTCAGCCTTCTCTATGGCATCCATGTCAGAGCCCAGAAGGCGCACGCCGTAGCGCTCCAATACGCCCCGGTTCGAGAGCTGCATGGCCAGGGTGAGCCCGGTCTGCCCTCCAAGCCCTGCCAGCAGGCTGTCCGGCCGTTCTTTCTCTATTATTCTGGTTACAGTCTCAACGTTGAGAGGCTCAAGGTAGATCTCGTCGGCCATGGCCTTGTCGGTCATAATGGTGGCAGGGTTGGAGTTCACCAGCACCACGTTGACCCCCTCGGCTTTGAGCACCCGGCAGGCCTGGGCACCGGCGTAGTCGAATTCTGCCGCCTGGCCTATGACGATAGGGCCTGAGCCTATGACCATTACTTTGCGTATACTTTTGTCTTTAGGCATTTTCCCGGCCCTCCATCATTGCAAGAAAGCGGTCGAAGAGAAAGCCGGTGTCCAGCGGGCCTGCAGAGGCCTCAGGGTGGAACTGGACAGTGAAACACTGCCTGCCGGGGTAGGTCATTCCCTCGCAGCTGCCGTCATTTGCATTCACGAAGGTCTCTACTCCGATTCCCTTGAGGCTGTCAGCAATAACTGCATAGCCATGGTTCTGGCAGGTTATGTAGGTCCGGCCTCCTTTTTCCTTCACAGGCTGGTTGCCGCCCCGGTGGCCGTACTTCAGCTTCTCGGTCTTTCCTCCCATAGCCAGTGCTGTCAGCTGATGCCCCAGGCAGATGCCGAATATAGGCACTTTACCCACCAGTTTCTTGATCTGCTCTATTGCAAATGTGTTCTCAGCCGGGTCGCCGGGGCCATTGGAAAGCATAATGCCGTCCGGCTTGCAGCTCAGTATTTTCTCGGCTGTGGTTGTGCTTGGCACTGCTGTCACAGCACAGCCCCTGAGAGTCAGGGACCGGATAATATTTCTCTTGGCACCGTAGTCCACCAGCACCACAGTATGCTTCTTTATTCCCTTGGGCGGGTAAGTGTTTTCTTTTCTGCAGGTCACAGAATTCACAACATTTGTTACAGAGAATTCTTTTATCCCAGATAAATCCCTTGGGAGCCGGGAGCAGATCATGGCATTCATCACTCCCTCTTCCCTTATCATTCGGGTAAGCTCCCGGGTGTCCACACCGCAGATTCCAGGAATTCCCTGCTTCTTGAGATATTCATCCAGCTGATACTGGCTGCGGAAGTTGGACGGGGTGTCGCAGAGCTCCCTGACCACATATCCCTTCAGGGCGCTCTTCCCCTCGAAATCCTCCTCGATTACACCGTAGTTCCCGATGAGGGGGAAGGTCTGAATCACTATCTGTCCCGCATAGCTGGGATCTGTCAGTGTCTCAAGATAGCCTTCCATATTAGTGGTGAATACCAGTTCCCCCAGGCACTTCCCAGGGGCTCCTATATGTTTTCCCTTGAAAACCTTTCCGTTTCCAAGGACTAAGTATGCTGTTTCCATCATCTCTCCAATGCTGCCCTGATAAATCCTATGAATAATGGATGCGGATGGTTCGGCCGGCTCTTGAACTCAGGGTGATACTGCACTCCTACAAAGAAATCCCGGTCAGAGAGCTCCACCGTCTCCACCAGGCGATTATCAGGGGAAAGACCGCTCAGCACCAGTCCAGCCTTGGCAAGTGTCTCACGGTATTCGTTATTGAACTCGTATCTATGGCGGTGCCGCTCATGTATCAGGTCAGTGCCATAGAATTTCTCCATGGCTGTCCCTTTCTGAATACAGCATGGATAACTGCCCAGGCGCAGTGTGCCTCCCTTGTTTATCTCATCGCTCTGTCCAGGCATGAAGTCGATTACTTTATTTTTGCAGTCTGGAGCAAACTCGCCGGAGTCTGCATCCTTAAGCCCTGCCACATTCCTGGCATATTCAATCACCGCGATCTGCATTCCAAGGCATATTCCGAAGTAGGGCACCTTGTTCTCACGGGCATACCGGGCTGATGTTATCATTCCAGGAATACCCCGGTCACCGAAGCCTCCCGGCACTATGATACCGTCCATGCCCCCAAGGATATGAGCCACATTCTCTTCTGTGATTGTCTCTGAGTCTATCCAGTGGATATCCACCTTGGAATTAAGATAGAAGCCTGCATGGCGCAGCGCCTCTGCCACAGAAAGGTATGCATCGTGGAGCTGCACATACTTGCCTACAAGGGCTATCTTCACAGTTTTTTCTGCATTCCGCACCCGGTCAACCATCTCCCGCCACTTGGTAAGGTCTGGTCTCGGAGTCTTTATGTTAAGCTCGCGGCATACAACCTCTGAAAGGTGCTTGCTCTCAAGGTATAGGGGAGCCTCGTAGAGGATAGGCATGGTCAGGTTCTCAATCACACAGTCGGGCTTAATATTGCAGAAGTTTGCGATTTTCCTGAATATGCTTTCATCTGTGATAGGCTCGTCGCACCGCAGCACTATGATGTCGGGGGAAATTCCTGCTGCCTGCAGCTCCTTTACCGAATGCTGTGTAGGCTTTGATTTGTGCTCGCCGGAAGCCTTCAGGTAAGGGACCAGTGTCACATGTATATAAATGGTGTTTCCACGGCCCTGCTCAAGCCCCACCTGCCTTATGGCCTCAAGGAAAGGCTGGCTCTCGATGTCTCCGATGGTTCCGCCTATCTCGGTGATAACTATGTCGGCATCGCTTTTCTTTCCTACATTATATATGAAGCTTTTTATCTCGTCTGTCACATGGGGGATTATCTGGACAGTCCGTCCCAGGTACTCGCCGTGCCGCTCCTTGGCAAGCACATTTGCAAACACCTTTCCGGTGGTCAGGTTGGAATATTTGTTAAGATCCTCATCTATGAAGCGCTCATAGTGGCCTAAGTCAAGGTCAGTCTCGGCTCCATCCTCGGTGACATACACCTCGCCATGCTGGTAAGGGCTCATGGTCCCAGGATCCACGTTTATGTAAGGATCCAGTTTCTGGGCTGCCACCTTAAGCCCTCTTGCCTTGAGCAGTCTTCCTAATGATGCTGCTGTGATTCCTTTTCCCAGACCGGACACTACTCCGCCAGTCACAAAAATGTATTTTGTCATAGTTCCCTCCCCCGAACCTGTCTGGACATAAAAAAAAGGTGTCCACCGACAGGAATTTCTTCCTGGATGAACGCCTTTGTTCTTATATACACTATATGATTTTTATGTTTATGTCAATGGTAATCCTGATATCTTTTCACAATATTCTCTGCCACTGTCATCCTGGGCTGACGGGTGTCCATGGCAATTTTTTCTATATAATGCTGGGCAGCCTCCTCATTCATCTTCATATACCCGATAAGGAGCCACTTGGCTTTATTTATGATTCTGATCTCCTCGATTTTCTTCTCCACCGACTTCTGTCTGCTCTCCATCTGCTTAAGCCGCTGTCGGGTGGCGCACATAATTCTGAGACTCTGGGCCAGCACCGGCTTGGAGGTGGGCTTGGAGACAGTGACAACTCCATAGTCAATGACCTTTGCATTTATATCGTCAAACATGTCGTTCTTGACTAAGAGCATGACACAGGCTCCTGAATTGGAGCAGATATCTATGGCCAGCTCAGTGCCGAACTGGTCTGGCAGAGGGGTGTTGATGATGACTATGTCGTATGGGTTCTCCAGAAGCCTGCGCTTGGCAGAGCCGGCATCCGATACTGTGTCCACAGGCCAGTATTCGTACACAGGCAGGAATGAGGCGGCAAGAATGTTGAGCTTTTGCTGGTCGGAAACCAGGAGGACACTGTTCATATCAGTATGCGTTGATTACTCCCTCAGGCAGGTGTTCTCTGACAAAGCTGCTGTTGCGGGCAATCTCCCGAGCTTCTGCAAGGGTGCCGGGCAGTCTGGAAAATTTCTTCAGCTCCTCTTCCGGTGCAGTGAACAGGTTTATATCTGTGCTGTCAGGAAGGGGCAGGGCTTCTTTTATTCCATACAGTCCGGCATAGATAAGCAGTGTGAATGCCACATATGGATTTGCCATAGGGTCGGGGCTTCTGAGCTCTGCACGCACTGCATCCTCCGGTGTAGCAGGAATACGGATCAGCTGGGACCGGTTCTCTTCCGACCAGGTTATGTATTTCGGCGCCTTGTTGCTGCCGAACCGCTCATAGGAGGCTTCCACCGGGTTCAGGAACAGGGTTATCTCCCGTATCTTGTCCATTATTCCTGCGATGATATGGTTCAGGAGTTCCCGGCGGCTCTTGTGGTTCACCGATATATTGATGTGGAAGCCGCTGCCAGGTTTTCCCTTGATAGGCTTGGGTGAGAAATCGGCTGTCAGTCCGTTCCTGGCCGCAATTGCCCTGACTACAGACTGGAATGTGATGGCATTGTCTGCTGCTGACAGAGCAGAGGAATACATGAAATCTATCTCGTTCTGCCCTGGACCTTCCTCGTGATGCGAACTCTCGGGCTCTATATCCATCTGGTCCAGTGTCAGGCAGATCTCCCGGCGCACATTCTCTCCCTTGTCCTCCGGTGCTATATCCATATATCCTGCATTGTCATAAGGAATCTTTGTGGGATTCCCTTTCTCGTCTGTCTCAAAGAGGTAGAACTCAAGCTCGGAGCCGAACTCTATAGATACTCCTGCCTTCTCGGCTTCTTCCGCCGCTTTTATCAGAAGGCTTCTGGTGTCTGACTCAAACACTGTCCCGTCAGGTCTGGCAATGGTGCAGAACATGCGTACCACCCGTCCGGTATCTGGTCTCCAGGGCAGACAGCACAGGGTGGAGGGGTCGGGATGGAGCAGTAGGTCCGAGTGAACCTCGCTGCCGAATCCAGTTATGGCTGATGCATCTATGGCTATGCCGAACTCAAATGCCTTTCTCATCACCCGGGGCATGATGGCAATGTTCTTCTGGTGTCCCAGGACATCGCAGAATGAAAGCCTGATGAATTTCACATCTTCTTCCTCAATATACTGGATAACTTCATCAACAGAATAGTTCATGATGTACCTCCTGAAAAATAATATCAATTTTTGGGTACTTTCTTGTCAATGTTTTTTTTGAAAAAAATGAAAAAATTATTGACAAAATCCTGATGCAAAATTATATTTAGTGCCATAAGACATTGGCGTCTTAGGGTATACCCAAGCCGTCAGTGTCTTTTTTTTTTGCACTGGAGGAAAAATGTCTGCTATATCTGAATGTTTCGGCTCTATGGTGTTTGATGAGCGTGTCATGAAGTCACGCCTTACTGCGGATGTCTACTATTCTCTTAAAGAAACAATACGGAGGGAGAAACAGTTGGATCTGTCACTGGCCAATGCTGTTGCCTCAGCTATGCGGGACTGGGCGGTGGAGAAGGGAGCTACCCATTTTACCCACTGGTTCCAGCCTCTTACTGGTATTACTGCCGAGAAACATGACAGTTTCATATCCCCATCTCCTGATGGAGGTGTCATCATGGATTTCTCTGGAAAGGAGCTTATTCAGGGTGAACCCGATGCCTCCAGTTTCCCTTCCGGAGGACTCCGGGCCACGTTCGAGGCCAGGGGCTATACTGCATGGGATCCTACATCCTATGCCTTCATTAAAGACAGCACTCTGTATATTCCTACTGCCTTCTGTTCCTACGGTGGCGAGGCTCTGGACAAGAAGACTCCGCTGCTCCGCTCCATGGAGGCCCTTTCCAGACAGGCCCTCCGCATCCTGCGTCTATTCGGAAACAAGGATGCAACCCGGGTCAATGCCTGCGCCGGCCCCGAACAGGAGTATTTCCTGATTCCAAAGGAGCTGTTCGAGAAGCGGAAAGACCTTGTGTATACGGGGCGTACTTTATTCGGAGAGAAGCCTCCCAAGGGGCAGGAGCTGTCTGACCACTATTTCGGGGCTATCAAGCCCAAGGTGGCCGCCTTTATGGCTGATCTGGACAGAGAGCTCTGGAAACTGGGCATACTGGCCAAGACCGAGCACAACGAAGTTGCTCCTGCCCAGCACGAGCTGGCTCCGGTCTACACCACTGTAAACCGTGCCACAGATCATAATCAGCTTACTATGGGAATTATGCAGAATGTGGCAGAACGGCACGGCCTGGTCTGCCTGCTGCACGAAAAGCCATTTGCAGGAGTGAATGGTTCTGGAAAGCATAATAACTGGTCTCTGTCCACAGACACTGGGGTAAATCTCCTCTCTCCAGGTGAGACACCCCACGAGAATGCACAGTTTCTCCTCTATTTATGTGCGATTCTCAAAGCTGTGGACAAGTACCAGGATTTACTCCGCATGAGCGTGGCCTCGGCCGGGAACGATCACCGTCTTGGGGCAAACGAGGCACCTCCTGCGGTTATATCTGTGTTCCTTGGGGATGAGCTTACTGCCATCCTTGAGGCTGTGGAGAAGGAAAAACCCTACAGTGCCACAGAGAAGCAGATCATGAGACTTGGTGTCCATGCATTGCCCCGGTTTACCCGGGACACAACAGACAGAAACCGGACATCTCCCTTCGCATTCACCGGCAACAAGTTTGAGTTCCGAATGCCAGGCTCCTCTGCATCGATTGCCGATGCGAACACAGTGCTCAATGCGGCGGTGGCCTCTGTGCTGGAGGAGTTTGCTGACAAGCTGGAGAAAGCCAAGGATTTCAATGCTGCACTCCATACACTGATCAAGAGGACTGTCGCAAGTCACAAACGGATCATCTTCAATGGAAACGGCTATGATGATGCCTGGATCAGGGAGGCGGTGGAGGAAAGAGGGCTCTGCAACCTCAAGAGTACTCCTGACAGTCTGGTGGCCTTGCTGGACAAGAAGAACATTGACATGCTCACCTCCCAGAAGGTGCTGAGCAGAGCCGAGATCCTCTCCCGGCACGAGATAATGCTGGAGAACTACTGCAAGACTATCTTTATAGAGGCTCGTACCATGGTGGATATGGCCCGCAAGGAGATTCTCCCTGCTGTTGAGGCATATATCGCCGACCTGGTGGGAACAGCCTGCAAAAAGACTATGTGTGACATAAGCGATGAATATGAGAAGAGTCTGCTCAGGAAACTGACACACTGCACTAAGGCTATAGACTCCTATACTGAAAGCCTTGAGAAAATTTCTTCTGAATTTCAGGCTGTCCAGGATATGGCTCTCTGTGCACAGCATATAAAAAAGGAGTTGCTTCCTGCCATGGAGAGGCTGCGGAGTGCTGCTGATGAGGCAGAGCATCTGACAGGAGCCAGATACTGGCCGTTCCCTACCTACGGAGATCTGCTGTACGGCATACAAGGATGACATTTGACCTCTCTTTGTGTTATATTCAAAGAGAGGTGTACTATGACACAGGAAGAGCGGCTGGATTACCTTGTAGCCAAGTTCAAGGAAGATTCGGAACAGTACAAGAATTTACAGGTAGGGGAGAGCTCACGGGACAGGCAGATTGCACTCCGTTCTCTGATGAATATCCGTATGCCTGGGCTGATGGATGACAAGACAATGCTTATACAGGATGAATACCTCTCCCGCTGTCTTGTGGAGAAGGGGATTGTCACCCTTGACCATATTCCGGAGGTTGCCGATAAGATCTCAATCTGGCAGGGGGATATCACTCTCCTTGATGTGGATGCCATAGTGAACGCCGCCAACTCCCAGATGCTGGGTTGCTTTGTCCCCATGCATACTTGCATAGACAACTGTATCCACACCTTTGCCGGCATCCAGCTCCGCTGGGAATGCTATAATAAGATGGTGGAATTACGTTCTGTTCATGGAGCCTCGTATGAGCAGCCCACATCTATCCCAATGCTGACAGATGCCTATAACCTGCCGGCCAGGAAGGTGATCCACGTGGTGGGCCCTATAGTTTCAGGTTCTCTTTCTGAAGATCACGAGAAAGCTTTGGCTGACTGCTATACAAATGTCCTGGACATGTGCTTGGAGAACAGTCTCCGCAGTGTGGCCTTCTGCTGTATCTCCACCGGCGTGTTCCATTTCCCCAATCAGCGGGC
>CADAEX010000031.1 GCA_902787125.1 uncultured Spirochaetaceae bacterium | reverse complement strand
AACATTCTAAGAACTTTGTTTCCCTCAGCTGCCTTCTCTTTGTTTCCGCCGGCAAATGCAACAGATGCACATACGAGGACAACAAGAAGAACAAGTAAAGCTTTTTTCATATTATTCCTCCATTTAGATATATGTTCTTATATTCTCCCCGATTTTCGTTGGTAAGTCAACCTTTATTTATATATATTTTTTATATTGATAATAACTTTAGGAATGATTAGAATAACCACATGGAACGATTTTCCAGAATCATACAGGTTATAGGTGAAGACTCTTTTCAGAAGCTTCAGAAAGCACATATAACTATTTTCGGGCTGGGGGCTGTGGGAGCCTGGGCCGCAGAGATGCTGGCCAGAAGCGGAATAGGCCGCTTTACCCTGGTGGACTTTGACCAGATTGCAAAGACTAACATAAACCGCCATGTGTGTGCCGCCGAGTCCACCATAGGAATCCCCAAGGTGGAGGCGGTCAGGAACCGGATCCTGGATATAAATCCCAGGGCCGGGGTCAGGGCCCTGAAGCTGTTTGCCGACTACACCAACAGGGAAGAGATTCTGGACGAGAATCCTGATATTGTGATTGATGCCATAGATTCACTGGGGCCAAAGGCCTCCCTTCTGGAGGCCATCCACCGCAGGGGGCTCCTGGCCATCTCCTCCATGGGAGCCGCCTTGAAGACCGACATAACAGCCATACGCACCGGCGACCTGTTCGAGACCACAGTATGCCCGCTGGCCAGGAGCCTGCGCAAGTACTTGCGCCGCCGGGGGATAACTCACGGCATCACCTGTGTCTACTCCACCGAGCTGCCCGACAACGATGCCCTGAAAGCTCCTGAGATTGAGATTGACGACCAGCAGCTCCACAGAGGCAGGGAGCGGAACATACTGGGGAGTTATCCCCCGGTGACTGCGGTGTTCGGTATCACAATCGCCGACCTGGCCATAAAAATGCTTAAATAAAAAAGCCTCCCGGTCGGGAGGCGTTACGCCCTAGAAGATTCGAACTTCTGACCTACGGCTTAGAAGGCAGTTGCTCTATCCAGCTGAGCTAAGGGCGCAGATAGATGAAGTATATATATCACAAAATTTGTTGTCAAGTTGCCTTGCCGATTTTTCTTAATGCAAAGACTGACATAATAAGACATGGAACCATAATAAGGGCTATCAGCTGGAAGTTGCCTGTACCGGCGTACAGGGCGTAGCCCAGGAACGGCCCTGTGGCACTTCCCATATCCTGGAATGTGGCAATCCGGTTCATGAACACAGCCTGCTCATTGCCCCGGGCATATTCTCCCGAAATGGAGGTACGGAGTATCTGAGAGGCAGAACCTGAGAAAAGCTGCACCACAAACATGGCCAGCATTATGTACCACATCTTGAACAGCGCCAGAGCAAGGATTATGGTCAGCTGAATCATGAACACTATGGAAAAGGCTTTCCTGCGTCCTATCTTGTCGCAGAAATACCCGATCACCGGGCCGCTCAGGGATACTATCTGGCCTGCAACCTGGAACAATGCCGCAAAGGTGGCCGCACCTACAGCTATACCTGCCCCGGGAAGGATATAATCAACAATTGCACGTCCCCTTAAGGTGGCTATCATGGTGGCAAATGTGGCAGAGACCAGAATCACCAGACCCAGTATAATAAGCACTTTAGGGTTGCTGACTTTTCCGCGGCCCGGACGGGGAGCTGTATCCACCGCTGCTCCCTCCACTCCCATAAGGTTTGCCCTGCCCCCCTTGAAGAAGAACAGGCATGCCGCAGTAAGGACTGCCAGCAGCACTGGTACAGCCCGGGGTGATATAAGGTCGGCCAGAACGCCGGAAGCAATAGTTATAATACCGTAAATCTGCCCTTTTATAGTCTCGTGCCATGCCATATAGCGGCTCAGTGTCTCCCTGTTGGAATAACGCAGGGCAGCTATGTAGCCCTCTATCCGGAGCAGGGAGAAGCAGCCTCCCCACAGGATGCGCAGGAAAAGGAGCCACCAGAATCCCCAGGGTATTGCGTACCCCAGTGTTATGAATGTGGAAAGGCATACTGCTATGACAAGAGGTTTATCGGAATTCAGCCTGGTGACTACGGTTGTTGATATCTCGTTTGTCACAAGCCGGACAAACCGGTTCACCGACAGGAGAATTCCTATCTGGAATACAGTTATATGAAAACTTTCAGGGGTCACAGGCAGCAGGCAGTAGATCATGGCATCCCCCGCCATTCCAAGCCCCACTATAATCATGATTATGACAAATTTTTTAGTATCCGGGGTAATTTTCTTAAGCATAGTTTCAGATTGAAGTACGGCCCAGAAGCGAACGGGTCAATGTCATCCGGTCCACATACTCAAGGTCGCCACCCACGGGAAGACCAGATGCAAGCCGTGTAACCTTGATGTGTATTCCTCTGTTCTCCAGCATCTTCTGGATATAGAGGGCAGTTGTCTCCCCTTCCACCGACGGGTTCAGGGCAAAGATAAGCTCCTCCACCTCCCCTTTCTCTATCCGGCTTATAAGAGGATAGACATTCAGCTTCTCGGGCCCTATGCCGTCAATGGGGGAAAGAAGCCCCATAAGCACGTGGTAATAGCCGTCAAAGGCTCCGGTAGATTCGATGATATCTATATCCTGGGGGTTCTCCACTACGCACAGAAGCTTCTTATTCCTTGTGGAGTCTGAGCAGATGCCGCATTCATGGGCATCGGTATAGCATCCGCACACAGGACAGGGCTTTATAGTCTCCTTAAGCTTTTTTATGTTGTCGGACAGGTTGTCGGTAAAGAAAGAATCCTCCTTAAGGAGGTGATAGACAATCCTTGCGGCACTCTTGCGTCCTATGCCGGGCAGGGAGGAAAAGTTCTTTATAAGCACATCTATGATGGTCTCGGAAGTCTTCATCACATACCTGCGAATCCAGGAGGAAGCCCTCCCATACGGGAAGAGAACTCTTCGTTTATCTTCTGTTTCATCTTGTTGTAAGCATCGGTGCAGGCAGCCTTCACCAGCTGCTCTGTCATGGAGGGGTCTGAAGCATCAATAGCATCAGGAGAAATCTTCACATCGGTGATCTCCATCCTGCCGTTCATATCCACCCGCACCATATCGCCGCCGCCATAACCGCTTACAGAAAGAGACTCCATCGATTTTTTCATCTCTTCCATCTTGGCCTGGATACCGGAGGCATTCTTCAATATATCCATGGGATTGAAATTCATCACATTATCCTCTTCAGACAATCTCGCCTTTAAAAACTTTTTTAACCAGCTCCACCGAAGCTGATACCTGGGACTCTCCTGCCCCCTGATCAGCAGCAGCCTTCTTATTAGGTTTGAGCACTTCCACCGCAAATGACCGGCCTGTCATCTTTACGATGGCAGATTCAATCTTCTTTGAAGCATCCTCAACTTTCACCGCCTGGAAAGAGTCGGAACAGGGGATTGTCACCTTTCCGTCCTGCAGGCTCCATTCTCCGGTGCGCTCCAAAGCTGATGAGAGGAATGGCTCGTTCGCTTTCTTCAGGTCAGCTATTATATTTTTTTTTATAACCGCCATGTCCAATTGGGTCTGGACCGGCTCCGGCTGGACAGGTGCAACGTCAGCCTGACCCGTGTCAGCCTGACTAAGATCAGCCCTTCCCTTTGCAGGCACAAAACCTTTTTTTAAAGCCTCAAGCCGCTGAACCAGTTCAGTACTGGAGACAAAGTTCTTCATAGAGGAGAGCCTGGTCACCAGAAGCTCAAGCTCAAACCTCTGGCTCAAGGAGTAGCGCAGGTCACGGTAAAGCTGGAGCACCAGCGCCAGCGCCTGCTCGATCTGATATGTGGAGAAAGCATCCAGAACCTTGGCTGAGAATGCAGAAGCAGAATACCCCAGGACCGATTCCTTATTCACTTTGCTCTTTATCAGCAGGATATTCCGCAGGTATTCAGTAAGCTCGGTGACAAACTGCTCCACAGCCACGCCGCTGGCCAGGATATCATCCAGTATCTCCAGGGCCCGGGTGGAAGAGCTGTCGGCAAAGCACTCCGCCAGCTGGTTTATCTTGTCAAAGCCCACCAGCCCCATCTTCTCTTTTATCAGGGCAAGGGAAATCTCATTTCCAGAGAAAGCCGCAATCTTGTCGAACAGTGTATAGGAATCCCGTAGCGATCCGGTAGCTTCCTTGGCAATCCAGAAAAGGACATCATCATCAGCCTTTATATTGCTGTCGTCGCAGATCTTCCTAAGCCTTTCCTTGATGACATCGGTGTGGATGAGGCGGAAGTTGAAATGCTGGCACCGGGATCGGATGGTGGCTGGCACCTTGTAGACCTCGGTGGTGGCAAAGATGAACACTATGTATGGAGGCGGCTCCTCGATAGTCTTGAGCAGTGCGTTGAATGCACTGTTGGAGAGCATGTGCACCTCGTCGATGATATATACCTTGTACTTTGAGTTGGCAGGGGCAAAAAGGACCTCATCCTTGATCTGCCGCACGTCGTTTACCGATGTGTTGGAGGCGCCGTCTATCTCTATGACATCCATGGAGTTGCCCTGGGCAATCTCCCTGCAGCTTGAGCACTGGCAGCATGGGTTCCCGTCAGGAGACGGATTCTGGCAATTTATAGCTTTGGCCAGGATACGTGCGGCAGAAGTCTTGCCTACCCCCCTGGGGCCGGAGAACAGGTATGCATGGGCAATCTTGCCTGTCGCCACCGACTTCTTAAGGCTGGTGGCCACAAAATCCTGCCCGGCCAGCTGGTCGAAAACTGCGGGTCTCATTCTTGTAGCAGTAACAGTATACGACATCTATTATAGTTTAGTTTAATTAAGGCCATAAGTCAATTGACAAATCACCTGCCGGGAAGGTACAATTTTTATGATGTTATACCAAAAAATCAAAAGAAGAATATATGAGATTCTGGACAAGGCAAGACCCGGAGATATTGCAAGCCATATTTTTGATATCTCTATGATGACATTGATCATCACCAATATCCTGGCAATATTTATCGAGACCTTCGACATCTCCCCATATTTTAAGCGCCTTATGGACAATTTTGAGACTTTTTCAGTGATAGTCTTCACTGTGGAATATGTCCTGCGCCTCTGGGTGGCTCCATATCAATACCAGGACCTCCAGCCATGGCGTGCGCGGATCAAATATTTCTTCACCTTCATGGCTATCGTCGATTTACTGGCAATACTGCCATACTATATGCCTTTCTGGCATCTGGATGACCTGCGTATTCTAAGGGTCTTCTGGCTTATCAAGGCAAACCGGCACCTCATATCACTTCAACGGATCCACAAAGTAATAAAGGCCAAGCGGTCAGAGCTCCTTTCTTCCCTCTTTGTCCTTTTTATCATGATGCTGGTCTGCTCTGTACTGATGTTCCGCTTTGAGAACGAGGCCCAGCCTGGAATATTCCATACTGCCTTGGACGGCCTATGGTACGCTATTTCTATATACTCCTTTGCCTGGCTTGGGGATATCTGGCCAATCACTATACCTGGCAGATTCCTGGGCGGTTTTATGGCAATCCTGGGCATGGCAGTAGTTGCAGTTCCTACCGGTATCATCTCATCCGGCCTGTTTGAGGATGCTCAGGAAGAGGCAAAAGAAGCAGAAGCTGAAGAGACCTTGAAGCTGCTTAAACAGATGAGGAAGGATCTGGATTCGATAAAGAAGAAATTGGATGATGACAAGGATAAAAAATGAAAGACTACACTATCCCTACCCACAATATCTGCCCAAGATCTATCTCATTCTCCCTTGAGGATGGGAAAATTTTCAACATTAAGTTTGCAGGGGGCTGCCCAGGCAATACTAAAGCTATAGCCAAGCTTCTGGAAGGAACCGATGCCCGGCGGGTTGTGGACCTTCTTAAAGGCAATGACTGCGGCGGTAAAGGGACATCATGCGCCGACCAGCTGGCATTGGGAGTAGAAAAAGCCCTTGCCGAGTAAACAAATACCAGACAAGGGCTCCAGAAATACAATAACTGATTAATTATCTCAGAGTTTGCCGCCCTCAACAACCAGAGCGTCGGCATCGCTGTTCTTTCCGTATACTGCTCTGAGGGTTGCCTCGTAGTCAGCATGGAAGAAGTTCTCTTTTCCCAGTGCCTCGATCTCTGCATTCAGCCAATTCAGCAGGTCTGTGTTGCCTTTCTTCACAGCCGGGTTGATGGTATCAAGGCTTCCAAGGGAATCAATTCCTACAGTGAATCCCGGATTCTCAATTGCCCAGGCCAGAACCTCTGTGTTGTCTGTGCTGAAAGCATCTCCACGGCCATCCAGCAGAGCCTTGTAGGTGTCTGTATAAAGGTCGAACTTAAGCAGCTTGACCTGAGGATAGTTCTGGGTGAAGAATGTCTCGGCTGTTGTTCCCTTTGCGATAATAAGGGTCTTTCCGTTCAGCTGCTCAGGTTTGGTGATAAGTGCTTTGTCAGGAGAAACTACTCCCAGGGCCACCTTCATATATGGCAGGGCAAAGTCTACCTTCTCGGCCCTTTCCGGTGTCTTGGTGAAGTTTGCCAGGACAATATCCACCTTGTTGGTCTCAAGAACCTCTACTCTTGCAGCCGGTTCTACAGGAACATACTTGACCTTTACACCCAGATCTTTTGCAATCCGCTCTGCGAAATAAACGTCATAGCCCTGATAAACTCCATTCTCGTCCACATATCCGAAAGGTTTTTTATCGCTGAATACAGCAATGCGCACAGTCTTGCTCTTCTTAATCTGCTCGACGGTGCGTCCGGACTTAGATGCTGCTGAAACATTGAATACTGCTGTAAGTGCAATAAATACAGCAAGCAGTTTTACCATTGTTGATTTTCTCATCTCCATCTCCTTATCAACCTACTTTTCTGGTAGGTTAGTGGTATTATAACCAATTCTTTATTTTCTGTAAACCCTGAAAGTGAAATTTTCCAAAAATTTTTTTCCACGCTCGCTCTTCGGATTGGAAAAGAACTGTCCCGGCTCGGTCTCTTCTATTATGGATCCCTCGTCCATAAATATGATCCGGTCGGCTATGGCCCGGGCAAAATCCATCTGATGGGTGACAATAAGCATAGTCATGCCGTCGTTGGCCAGGTTCATCATAACATCCAGAACTTCCCTTACCATCTCCGGATCCAGCGCTGCAGTAACCTCGTCAAAAAGCATCACTTCCGGGTTCATGCAAAGGGCCCGCACTATAGCCACCCGCTGCTTCTGACCACCGGAAAGCTGCCTGGGGTATGCCAGCTTCTTATCAGGAAGCCCTACTCTTGCAAGCCACTCCTCGGCCTCCTTGACCACCTCTTTCCTATCCCTATGCTGAGCCTTCATAGGCCCCAGAAGAATATTTTCCAGCACATTCATGTGGGGGAACAGGTCATAGCTCTGGAACACCATCCCTACCTTCTGCCGTATAAGATGCATATCTTTTGTCCGGTTTGATATGACTTCTCCGTCCAGGATTATCTTGCCGTCCTGAACTGTCTCAAGACCGTTTATACAGCGGAGCAGAGTGGATTTACCGCAGCCCGAGGGTCCAAGGATTACAACAACCTCACCTTTATTGACAGAAAAAGATACATCCTTGAGGACTTCATTCTTATCAAAACTTTTCTTAAGATGGCTGATCTCCAATAATGCCATGTTCCACTCCTTAAGGCTTTATGCCTCTTTCTGTCTCTTCTCTATTATAGAGGCCATAAGGGAAAATATCCAGCACACAAAAAAATACATAAAGAAAATCACTGCATATACTGCAATGGAGCAGGTAGGAACTGTAAGCCGGTTTCCCTCTATAATCTGCTGCCCTATCTTTACTACTTCTATCACTCCTACAAACACCACCAACGATGTAGTCTTTATCATTCTGGTGACCAGATTCATGGAGAGAGGCACCAGCCGCCGCAATGTCTGAGGAAGAATAATATAACGGAATATCTGCTTGTCGTTAAGACCTATAGCCATACCGCTGTCGTACTGATGAGCAGGCACTGACTGCAGTGCGCCACGGACCAGATCCCCCATCTCGGCAGTGCCCCACATGGTGAATACCAGGACAGAGGCAGCCTCGCCGGAAAGAGAAATACCAAAGGTCCGGGTGAGCCCGTAATAGGCCATGAACAGCAGAACCAGCTGGGGCATTATACGCATGAACTCAAGGTATATCTTGCAAAGAGCCTTGATGTACCGGTTTTTCACAGTCATAAGCATGCCGAACAGTGTGCCGAAGAACAGAGAAAGAAGGACAGATATGGCTGCTATCTGGATAGTGACCAGAAGTCCCATCACCAGCCGTATAAAGTTCTTCCCCATGAAGAAGACGCTGAATGCCTTGGAGATGGCGTCAATTGCTTCCGAACTGAGCATAGCGCAACCTCCTTTCGGCATAGCCGCTTATGGCAGAGACAGGCAGAAGCAGAATGAAATATGATATGGCAAGAAGCCACAGAGCCTCATCTGTCTTGTAATAAAGACCTATCAAGTCCTTGGCCACATACATCAGGTCTGCCACAGCCACAATACTGAATACAGATGTTTCCTTTATCAGGAACATCACATTGGCACAGAAACCTGGAACAGAGACTGACACCGCCTGAGGCAGCACCACATACCGCATGACCTGCAGCCCGGAAAGGCCGATGCACTGGCCGCTCTCTATCTGAACCTTGCTCACTGTCTCCAATGCGCTGCGGAAAGTCTCCTCCATATAACTGCCGCCCAAGAAGGTAAGGCCTATGATACAGCACTGGAATGAGCTGAGTTTTATACCCAGATTAGGCAGAGCAAAATAAAGAAAGAAAAGCTGGATCAGAAGCGGAGTGTTCCGGGAGAGCTCAATATATAATCCAGTTACAGGGCTCAGGACAGGGACTTTGTAATAGCGGATAAGGGCGCAGAAAAGCCCTACTGCAAAAGATAAAAGAATGCCTATCATGGCAATGCGCAGTGTAAGTCCTGCGGCCTCGGCATAGAGAGGAATGACCTGTTTTATGAATTCAAAGTCCACAGCCCTTAAAAAGTATTAGATTATAAGAAAGCTGTCAATATAATATAAAAAAGGGCAGCCGGTCAGCTGCCCTTTTATGATATGTCATACGTTTATTTCATAAGGCTCTTGAAGAGAGCAAGCACATCCTCTTTAGATGCATCCCGTGGGTTGCCCGGTGTACATGCATCCTTGATGGCACATTCTGCCAAGTAGTCCAGATCCTCTTCCTTCACAATCCCCTTGAGGCTCTGTGGAATGCCAACATCGATGGAAAGCTGGCGCACTGCGTCTACTGCAGCCTTGCGGTACTGCTCCGGAGTCATGGTTGAAATGCCCTTAACTCCCATTGCCCATGCGATGTTGCGGTACTTCTCGCCGGAGGCAGGAGCATTGTATTCCATTACTGTAGGCAGCAGGATTGCACATGCAACTCCGTGAGGTGTGTCGTAGAATGCACTCAGGGTATGAGCCATGGAGTGGTCAATTCCAAGACCTACGTTGGAGAAGCCCATTCCAGCCACATACTGACCCAGAGCCATCTCTTCCCGAGCCTTTGCATCACCCTTTACAGAAGCCCGCAGGGAGCGCGCGATGATCTCGATTGCCTTGAGATGCATCATGTCTGTCATCTCCCATGCACCTTTGGTGATATATCCCTCGATAGCGTGGGTCAGGGCATCCATACCGGTGGAAGCGGCCAGCTTTGCAGGCATGGACATCATCATGTCAGGGTCTACACATGCAATGACAGGAATATCATGAACATCCACGCACACAAACTTACGTTTAGCCTGAACATCTGTGATGACGTAGTTGATGGTAACCTCAGCAGCAGTACCTGATGTTGTAGGAACTGCAATGATAGGAAGACAAGGTTTCTTGGTAGGTGCCACACCCTCAAGGCTCCGCACATCGGCGAACTCAGGGTTTGTCATGATGATACCTACAGCCTTGGCTGTATCCATGGAGGATCCTCCTCCGATTGCGATGATATAGTCAGCTCCGCATTTCTTGCAGAACTCCACACCGCTCTTTACGTTCTCAACAGGTGGGTTTGGTTTGATATCTGAATAAACTTCGTAAGCAAGACCTGCGCCGTCAAGGATATCTGTAACCTTCTTGGTGACGCCGAACTTAAGGAGGTCAGGGTCAGTGCAGACCAATGCCTTTTTCCATCCGTGGGTCTTCACCTCGTTCACAATCTCTTTGATTGCCCCTTTTCCATGGTAAGATGTCTGATTCAGTGTAATTCTGTTTGCCATAATTTCTCCTTATAGATATTTATTTATCAATTAAAATATATTATGAATTTTTTTATTTGGCAAGTTTTTTATTTTTATATTTGTTGACGGTATATTGATGAGGGGTTATATTTATTATAACTCAAAAAAATAGAAAGGAGTTGTTGATAT